>CAZKQY010000245.1:0-6122 GCA_964555005.1 uncultured Syntrophotalea sp.
AATTTACCACAAAACCGAAAAAATGAAAAGTGGAAACTTGTTATTTTTTGCATGATTACAACTAGTTACAAGAGTTTTAGTTTTTACGATGCCATCAACTAAAGGTATAAAATTTTGCAGCATAAAGAATCCTTTGGCCGTAAAGATTGGCCCCAGCTATCCCCCTGAATAGTAAAGACAGCAAAAGATGCTCAGCTCAGATCCTTTGGTAGCTGCCAATCAAGGTCTGGCAGCTGCGATGGGCCGCAAGATAGCGGGCATCCTCACCATAATTGGTAGGATAAACTTGGGGAACCGGCTGCTGTTGCAGGTTGTCATCGACGTTGACAAAAGTGAACAGGCAAGTGTTGGACAGGGCCTTGGTGGTCTTATCCCGGCTGATGCGCTCAATATTGGCTTCGACGCATATGAAGCTGCCGTTGGTGTACACCACCCGGGTGGTGTAATGCAGGGTATCGCCCATGCGCACCGGATGGAAGAAGTTGATGCGGTTGACCGCTGCGGCAATAGGGCGATTGGGGGCCACCAGCTCGGAACAGATGGAGGACAGCTCGTAGGCGCGGCGGATCAGGTAACCGCCAAAAATCTTTTTCGGCACGTTTTCCTGTTCCGGGTACATTCGCTCCCAAGCATCGGCGGTGAGCTTGCCAACCAGCAGCCCGCTGAAACCGGGTTCGTCCTGGGCCGTATGCACGTCGGTGAGCATCTGAAACTCTTCGTGGCTGGGAGGTTCCCGTAGAAGCGCCTGCTGCTGCTTGTATTCTTTGCGCCGTTGCAGGGCTTTTTCTGCCCGCTGCTTCTCAATCCCCTCGTCATAGTCCAGGCCGGGCAGAGCGACGCTCACCGCGCCTTCACCCATCCCCGAACGAGCGACCATGGTGAAATAGCAGGAGGCGATATGCCTCACCGGGCCGCCGGGCTGCTCGACGCGAATGCCGATTTCCAGTGAAGAACGACCGATGTGGTTGATGCGTGCCTTGAAGTGCACGTCCCGCGACATATCAGTAACGTGACGGATGACGATATTATCGATGGCCGCCGTGACTACCCGGGCCTCGGGGAAAAACTGATTGAGGTAATTGAGAGCGGCTTCCTCGGCAACTTTGTCGAGAACCTCGAGCAGAAGGCCGAAGCGCATATTGGCCTGAATCGGCTCGTCGAGGACCATAAAGCGCCGTTTCAAGGCCTCGTCGCTGGTCAGTGAAAGAATTTTGGTAAAGGATGTTTGCAGCGGTTTGAGCATGATTTTTTCTCCTGAAAAACGGGAAGTACCTAATGCCTAAAGCACAATAAATTCTTCCCATAAAGATTTGATGAGGTTGCTCAATTTTAAAGGGTTGGCTCGAAGAACTAGAGGATCTTTTGCTCTCGGGCTACGGCCACCGCTTCCATACGGTTGTTGACTTCCAGCTTGCGAAAAATTCTTTGGACATGGGTTTTGATGGTTTCGATGCTGACAAAATTGATCTCGGCGATTTCACTATTGGTTTTTCCTTCGGCGATATTTTTCAGTACCTTCATTTCGGTCTTGGTCAGGCCATGGGTGGGACTTTCGCTGGTCGTTCCTTGAGTCGATCGCCAATTCACCGCTAAATTCAGCAGGTAAGGGGAGTGGCATGCCCGTCCTGCCGACAAATCCTCGATGATTTTTATCAGTTCATCGATCTTGGTGTTTTTAGCCACATAGCCGTTAGCTCCTTCGAGCATAGCCTCCTGCACATATTCTTTTTTGGTATAGGTGGAAAGAACGATAATTTTCAGGTCCGGCAGGGTCTTGCGTATGACGCGAATAGCCTCGATGCCTGAAAGTCCCGGCATATCCACATCCATGAGCACAACATCCGGCACCTGTTCATTAATGGCGTTGACAGCATCAAAGCCGTTGTCGGCTTCCCCAATAATTTGGATGTGGGGCTTCGACTCGAGATACATGCTGAGGCCGATTCGCAAGATGGGATGGTCATCCGCAATGAAGACCTTGATCGGATGTGGATGATTCATATTCTCTCTCCCCCTGAGTCGATATTTATTACTGGAATCCGGAAACGAAAGCGGCATCCCTTGACCTTCTTCCCGTAGGAGTCCGTATACGGGGATTCCACCCAGATCTCTCCACCGTGCGCTTCAACGGCCAGTTTGCAGAAAGTCAGGCCCAACCCCACGCCACGGCGCTCGGAACTATTTTGCGGGCTGGTAGTGTAAAACTTCTCGAAAACCCGTGCAAGATTGGCTTGATCGATTCCTTTGCCCTGATCATCGATGGTTACCAGCAGGTGCTCTCCGTACTCTGCGCTGTGACGTTGCGCGATCTTGACGGTAATATGATCACCCACCGCACTGAAACGAATGGCGTTGGCCAGAAGATTGGCGCAGGTCCGTTGCAAACGACCCCAATCCGCCAGCATATTTGCTCCGGCGTTGCCCGGTTGAAAGTGAATGGAGATTTGCTTGTCTTCGGCAGCGAATTCGACCTGTTGCAGGCTCTCGGAGAGTGTGCTGTCCATATTGCCAGGCACTTCGCAGAGGTTAAGGCCAGCGCTTTCGTTAAGAAAAATATCCAGAAAATTGGAGACCATTCCAGATAGGTTATGGGTCGAATTCAAGGCAAGGGGAATTAAATCTGTACCCCGGTTGTTAAGTGAACCGAGGTGGCCGTCGAGCATTAATTCCAATACCCTCTGGATCGACAAAATCGGATTGCCCATGTCATGGGTCAGCATGCCGATCAGATCTTCTTTCATCTGTTCCAGCAGTTTCTCCTGGGTGACATCGCGCAATACGATGACGTACCCCATGGTTTGACTGCGGGTGAGGTAGATTTCCTGAAAAGAGGCCTGCACGTAAAAGGTCTGGTTATTGAGTTTGAGCACCTCAAAGACCGGTGACGAGTCGTAAATGTCTTGATTTTTGCGACCGACCAGATGTTTTTGAAAATCTACGGGATGAACGAAAAAGTCGAAAATCGAGTGGCCGACGATGGTGGAGGCGGCGCGGCTAAACATCTTGGCCGTCGCCTTGTTGATCAAGGTGACGATGCCGTCGCTATCGATGGAGACGATGGCGTCGGCGACGCTGTTGATGGTTTTGTGAAGGTTGCGCTGGTAAGTCTTCTGCGACAGGTACTTCTGAAGAGCTAGCGAACTGATGGTTTTGGCGATGGTGTACATGAGCTTGACCACTGCCTGCAGGCGCTCGTAGCTCATCACCGGCACTTCATGCAGAGCGTGAAGATAGCCGGATATGTCTTCGATGCCGATTTCCTCCGCGGACTCGACCGCCTCTCTAACCGACAGAGGCTTGGTCAGCACCTGGCCCATGACCAGGGTCGCCACATGATAGCCCTCGACGACAATCGGCGTGGCGCTGTCCATAAGTCCGGCGTTGAGGCATTTGTAGATAAAAGGCTTGCCGATCTTTTTACCTTCCACGCCACCGAAGCGGTCGCTGGCATAGCAACGCGCCCGTCCGGCCGGGGTCGACCGACAATATTCCTCACACAACCGGGAGAAATTGTGTTCCCGGGTGATCGGAATGCCATCCAGGTCGACCAGCACCGACGCCACTCGCGTCGCCTTGGTGAAATCCCGAACGATTTCTTCCAGCACCTCTTTATCGATCAGCTCAAGAATCTGAATCTGCTGACAGGTCATGTCCTCTCCTTGGGCCGTTGCCTGCGGGGGTCGTGTTCAACGTCGGCTTTTCAGACGCGGATCGCGGGTCGCCCCACATTGTGTTCATAGTATACGCTTTTCAGCGGCCCAAAGTAAAATCTATGCGAGAGAGGGGACGAAAAAATCACTATTTCGAGGGACAACTATGGGGTTAAAAAAGTTTGAGCAACGGAGGTGACGATAAAATTCACTATATGGGGGGACAATATTAGTCTTTTGTAGTGATTGTTGTTGCTTGCTTACTGACATATAAATAACCGTACGATAAAAAAAACTTTTCTATCATAACAATCTAAAACAACAAGCGGTGCCTTAAACAGTTACACGGTAATTCATTGTGGCAGTACTTCATAGCGTTCGGCAGGCAAGCTTTCCGGCCGAATAAAACCGACACATCAAGCCCCTACATTAAGGAGGAAACATGTCTTCCAAAGTAAAAATCTATCCCTCAGCCGCTACTCAGGGTCCCACCGAACGAGTGCAGAGAATCAAAGCCAGATTCCTGGAAACCACTCCGGAAATCTGTGTCGAGCGGGCCAAGCTCATCACCGAATCCTACAAGGAGACCGAAGGTCAGCCCATAGCCACCCGTCGCGCCAAGGCACTGGAAAAGATTTGGGGATGTCAGTTCGCATCGAAGATGATGAACTGATCGTCGGCAACCAATGCAGCATGCCCCGCTCCGCCCCTGTTTTCCCCGAATTTTCCTGCGATTGGCTGGAAGCCGAACTCGACACTCTGGTCAAGCGCAGCGCCGACGTCTTTCTGATTAGCGAAAACGTCAAAAAAACCCTGCGCGAAGACGTGTTCCCTTACTGGAAGGGCAAGACCAACCACGAGATCGCTACCGCCATGATGAAGCAGGAAGCACTCGATGCTGGTAACGCGGTCGTCTATACCGTCGGCAACTACTACTTCAACGGTGTCGGCCACATCTCCGCCAACTACGGTAAGGTCATGCGTGAGGGTCTGGACGCCGTCATCGCTGAAGCCGAAGCAGCCAAAGAGAAATTCAACTTCGCCGATGCGAACCAGATGATGTCCCTGCACTTCCTGGAATCAACTATCATCGCTAACAAAGCGGTGATCGCCTTCGCCAACCGCTATGCCGATGAAGCCGAGCGCCTGGCTACGGCTGAACAGGATACCACCCGCAAAGCTGAACTGCTGGAGATCGCCCGCATTTGTCGCAAGGTGCCGGCCCAGCCGGCCGAAACCTTCATGGAGGCGGTACAGGCTTTCTGGTTCGTTCACCTGATCATTCAGATCGAATCAAACGGCCACTCCATCTCGCCGATGCGCTTCGATCAGTACTGCTATCCCTTTTACGAAGCCAGTAAAAACTCCATGACTTCTGAGCAGGTCCAGGAGATTCTCGATCTGATTTGGCTTAAGATGAACAGCCTGAACAAGGTGCGTGACGAAGTATCGACCATGGCGTTTGCCGGTTACCCGATGTTCATGAACATCATTGCCGGCGGCCAGGATCGCGACGGCAATGACGCCACCAACGATCTGTCGCTGATGCTGCTGCAGGCTGCTGCCAACACCAAGCTCTACGCTCCTTCGCTATCGGTTCGCATCCATGAAAATACCCCGGAGGTCCTGTACATGAAGGCCGCTGAACTCAGCCGCATGGGCCTTGGCGTACCAGCTTACTTCAATGATCGCACCATAATCCCGGCTCTGCTGGCTCGCGGCCTGTCTCTGGAAGATGCCCGCGATTACGGCATTATCGGTTGTGTCGAGCCCCAGGTCGGCGGCAAGACCGAAGGCTGGCACGATGCGGCTTTTTTCAACATGGCCAAGGTCGTCGAACTTACCCTCAACAACGGCTATGACGAGCGCACCGGCATGCAGGTTGGTCTTAAGACCGGCAATGTTAGCGAAATGAAGACCTTTGATGATGTCATGGCCGCTTATGCCAAACAAATGGAATATTTCGTCGGCTTGATGGCTCACTCCGACAATATGGTCGACCTGGCCCACGGCAAAAATGTGCCCTTGCCGTTCCTCTCCAGCCTGGTCGAAGACTGCATCGGTCGCGGCAAGTCGCTGCAGGAAGGTGGCGCCATCTACAATTTCACTGGTCCGCAAGGGGTCGGAGTGGCTAACGCCGGTGATTCCCTGACCGCTATCAAAAAGCTGTGTTTTGAGGATAAATTGATCAGCTTGCCCGAGCTTAAAGAGGCTATTGACAAGGACTTCGAAGGTTGCGAAGAGATTCGCCAGATGCTCCTCAACCGCGCTCCCAAGTACGGCAACGATGATGACTACGCTGATGATATCGCCGTCGCGTCGGCCAATATCTACTGCAACGAAGTCAACAAGTATGTTAACCCTCGCGGCGGCCAGTATCAGCCCGGTCTCTATCCGGCTTCCGCGAATGTGCCTTTTGGCTCTGTCTGTGAAGCGACTCCGGATGGCCGCAAAAAAGGCTCTCCGCTAGCT
>CAZKQY010000246.1:0-5613 GCA_964555005.1 uncultured Syntrophotalea sp.
GGGAGCGAACCCTGGATTCGCTCCCCACACTACTCAGATAACAATCTACCCACCAACATATCAAGGCAAAGGGATCATCACCTTATGAACTATTCCGCTCTGAGTTTCCCGTACCTGTAAACGCAACTGTGCCGCTGACGGAGCCTCGCCGGGAAAAAACAGAAATCCGTTGGCCAAGCTTCCGGGCTGCACCGCTTGATTGACTAATTGTTTGGTGGCCAGATCGCGACCGATCTGGCGACTGGCATCACCCGAAGTGTTGGCTTGCGCGCCACCGACAACCGCACCACCGGCTGCGCCAACAGCCGCCCCTTTGAGTGTCGCCGAGGCTACATTCTCACCGGTCAGAATACCAATAGCTGCACCAATGACGGCACCACCGGCACCACCTAACAGTGATCCCTTGCCGCTGCCCTTGGCAATGCGAGCGTATTCAGAACTCTTCTCCACTCGCTGATAAGCCGTACGGCTATCGAGCAGACTCCAAAGATTACCCTCGGCGTCGATCAAAAAGGTCTGCTCGGGCACTATATCCAGAGCACTGCGCCAACCATTGTCGATAATCACCTGCACCGGGAGCAGACCGGCCGAACGAATATCGAAACCAAAGGCCTGTTTCGCAGCCACACTGTCGGCGTAAGATTGAGCAGCGACCTGCGCATCGGCTACCATTTGCATATTGCCATAAGCGGTCGGCGGCTTAAAGGATACCTCCTGGCTTTTGTAGGAGGTACAGGCGGATAGGGTGCCAACCACCAGAGCCAGCATTCCAATAAACAAAAGCGTCTTTCGCAACATGGTTCGATCCTTTCACTGAGCGGTAAATTAATATTCTGTATTCTACCACAACTCTTCTAATACCAGTGAACTAAGGCCGCTGGCCGAAAAATAGTTTCCATCGAAACCAGCCAGAGCCCAATACACCGGCAAGCCAATAGCCAACGGGATGATTTATTATACGAAACAGATAGCGATCAAAAAAATCAAGAAAAGATTTTTTGCCAGCGCCCGGTTCAAGACCTCGCAGAAAAGCTCGCCTCACATCCCACCAGAAGGCCAATTGCCAGGCATTGCTGATCAGGTAGCAACCGGTTCGCCGCCAGAAACACTGACGTTCTGCTCGGGACTGCTGCGACAAGCGGCTGTTCAATTCATAAAAAAATGGCAGCAACTGTAGTTCCTGAGACCGACTTTGCTGACGGTAAATACCGGGCATGAATTTCAACAAATCGCTCCATCCAACAGCGTCAAGATTCATGATCAGCGCATTTAACAATTGTCGCTGACGAAAACCTTCTTGTACAAAACGTCGGTTGGAAGTCTGCAAAATAACCGGAAGCAGCAACCAGCAGCCAGCCTGGCGAATCGCCTGAGCCAGACGGACATCTTCCAAAAAACCCAAACTCTCATCAAAAGGGCCAATCTGATCAAAGAAACTCCGCCGCAAAAGATAGCCCTGATCGCCGTGAATGCAACCGGGTCGGTCAAGACGAGCTTTACACTCCAAAAAATAAAAGTCCAGAGTAGGCTTAAAATTGTCTCGCTGAAACCGAATGGAATAATGGCCGACGAGTCGGGAGTCACCAGCCTTGTCGATGGCCGTATCTAAACACTTCAGAGCCTTCACCAAAGCCATATCATCGACAAATCGACTGTCCGCGTGAAGAAACAAAAGCGACTTACCCGTACTGAGTTTAACCCCTTCATTTAATTGCCGACCCCGTCCCCGCTGGCTCGATCCGATCCGGCAGGGGAAGGAGGCCCTGCCGGCCAGATCTTCAGCCAGTTCCAGGCTATTGTCCACGGAGCCCCCGTCGATCAGAATTACCTCGAAAGCAATCTCTGTCTGATCCTCAAGGGAATCGAAAAGCTCTGGCAACTGATCAACTTCGTTGAGTATCGGTATTATAACGGACAAGATCATAAAAAAGAAACCTGCCTCATAAAAAGGATAAATATCGTAAGTGATGGCGTCGCAAAAAGTCCACCCTGCGGCGTTAGGTTGTTTTTTTAGGACCTCAACATGCTAGCTGTATGCCTTCACCCCTGAAAAAACACCAAGCCTTGTAGAATGAAATTTTTGCTTAGCCATCCTATGAGTTTTTGCAAGTGCATTTTAAGTGCCGCCCATAATAAAAAAGGCGAACCAAATGGCTCGCCTTTTATTCTCCATCCGTGGGATATCAGACCCCGGCCTTCTGTCTCAGAGATTCAACACGGTCTGTTCTTTCCCAGGTAAATTCGGGCAACTCTCGGCCAAAATGACCATAGGCTGCGGTCTTTTTATAAATCGGACGAAGCAGGTCCAAGCTGGCGATAATTGCAGCGGGGCGCATATCAAATTCCTCTTGCACAGCGCGAGCAATTTCATTGGACGGAATGACTCCTGTGCCGAAAGTATTGATCATGACCGAGACCGGCTCTGCCACACCAATAGCATAAGCCAACTGAACCTCGCACTTGGTGGCCAACCTGGCAGCAACAACATTTTTAGCGACATAGCGAGCCATATACGAAGCGCTGCGATCGACCTTGGACGGATCTTTCCCGGAAAAGGCCCCACCACCGTGGGACCCTTGACCACCGTAGGTGTCGACAATGATTTTACGCCCCGTCAATCCGCAGTCTCCCTGCGGTCCACCAACGACAAAACGACCTGTCGGATTAATGAAATACTTCGTATTTTCATCCATCATATCAGCCGGAATCGCATGTTTGACTACTTCTTCGATCAGAGCCTCGCGGAGGATTTCGTAGGAAACATCTGGCGCGTGCTGAGATGAAACAACCACCGCATCTACGCGGATCGGCTTGTCGTTGATGTACTGAATGGAAACCTGAGATTTACTGTCGGGACGCAGAAAGGTGAGTAAACCACTTTTACGAACTTCCGCCATACGACTAGTAAGCCGATGCGCATAGGTAATGGGCATCGGCATCAATTCAGCGGTTTCATTGCAGGCATATCCGAACATCAATCCCTGATCGCCGGCACCCTGTTCTTTAAACATTCCCTGACCTTCAGTCACCCCTTGAGAGATATCGGGCGATTGACAATCGATGGAAGTCAACACAGCGCAAGTTTCCCAATCGAAACCCATGGCCGAATCGTTATAACCGATGTCTTTAATGGCCTGCCGCACTACGCCCGGATAATCAACCCTGGCGGTAGTCGTAATTTCCCCTGCAACCACAACCATGCCGGTAGTGACCATCGTCTCGCAAGCAACACGGCACTGAGGATCCTGAGCGATAATAGCATCGAGAATACTATCCGAAATCTGATCTGCAACCTTATCAGGATGTCCTTCACTTACGGATTCAGAGGTAAAAAGAAAGTCAGTCATAGCCATGAAGATTAGGCCTCCTATAAGTAGTATGTATTGTCAAAAAACACCGAACTTTAGATCGAACAGAGGACAAAAGTCAAGAATCCGCTTTTGTAAAGCGGGCTTGCTGATTGGGAAAAACCCCTGGGAAACGCTGCTGCATCTCTTTCTGAAGACGCCGGGCGACTTCCGGTGCGGTACCGAGCTGCAGCAGTTCGGTCACCAGTTCCACCGCCTCAGTTTGGCGAACCTCTCGTATGATGCGCTTGACCCGCGAAATACAAGAGGCATTCATCGACAGTTCGTCGAAACCCAGCCCAAGCAGTACCAACACATACAGGGACTCGGAGGCCATTTCTCCGCAAATAGCCACTTCAATTCCAGCACTTTGACCGGCACGGCAGACCATCTGCAGAGCTCTTAACACAGCGGGATGCAAAGGTTCGTATAAATAAGCCACGTGTTCATTCCCACGGTCAATAGCAAGACAATACTGAATCAGGTCGTTCGTTCCAACCGACAAAAAATCAACTTCCCGGGCCAGCAATTCAGCAATCAGAACTGCGGAGGGTGTCTCGACCATGATACCAATCTGAATGTCCGCATCAAAGGCGTGTCCATCAACGGCCAGTGCCAGCTTGACTTTCTCAAGGAGATCCTTACAGCATCTAATTTCCGCCAGACCGGTAATCATGGGAAAGAGAATACGAACCTTACCGTGAGCCGAGGCTCTTAAAATAGCCCGCAACTGAGTATTAAAAAGCTTTCCTTCTTGCAGGGAGAAACGGATTGCGCGCAAACCAAGGGCCGGGTTAGCCTCGTCGGAAAGGTCGATATCGGACACCAGTTTATCGCCACCAACATCAAGAGTCCGAATGGTAACCGGAAAAGGAGCCATGCGCTCGACGACCGCACGATAAACCTGATACTGCTCCTCTTCCTCCGGGATACGCGCCCGGTTCATAAAGAGAAATTCAGTACGATACAATCCTACCCCTTTAGCGCCTTCACGCAGAGCAAAATCAACTTCTTCGGCCAACTCAACGTTGCCACGCAGAGTAATACTATGACCATCCAGGGTCTCGGCAGCCAAATCCCGATAGCTGAGCAGTTCCTGCTCAAGATATTCGTATAGCTGCTTTTTCTCCAAATATTCTTTAAAGGTTGCTTGAGAAGGATTAAGAATAACGGTTCCGGAGGTGCCGTCAATAATAACCGGCAATCCTTCACGGACTAAAGCCGTGGCCGACTCCAGCCCGACCACTGCCGGGATACCGAGAGAGCGAGCAAGAATGGCGGTATGGGCGGTACGACCGCCAACATCGGTCATAAAACCGATCACCCGATTCTTGTCCATCTGCATGGTATCGGCCGGCGAAAGGTCGTGTGCCACAATTATCGATTTGCGTTCCAGTTCGGCCAATGAATGCTCATCGGCACCGATCAAATTACGCAGTAACCGTTCGCCAATAAAATCGATATCCGAGCGACGCTCGCGCAGATATTCGTCCTCGATAGCATCGAAGACGGCACGAAACTTATCCAGGGTACGTTTAAGCGCCCCTTCCGCATTGATCAATTCATTTTCGATCAGAGCAATACAATCATCGACCAGCAACCGATCCTCCAGGATCAGCAGATGCGTATCGATGATATGCAGGTGCTCGGCCAGACGGCGATCTGCGACCCCGCGCTTGACGTCTTCGAGCTGTTTTTTCGAGACACCCACCGCATTCCTAAAGACGCGAATTTCAGCCTCGACCTCACGGGGGGCAATCTTGCGTTCGACCGGCTTGATTCGTGTACGATCAAGCACATAGCTGGCCCCGATGGCGATACCGGGTGAAGCACCGATACCAAACAGAATGATATCTTCAACAATTTTGCGTTTATTCTTCTCCAAAGCCGTCCTCAATCAATTTGCCAATGGCCTCGATAGCCCGATCGGCATCGTTTCCGGTGACCTGCACCACAATTTCCGAACCTTTAGCTGCCGCGAGCATCAAAATCCCCATGATACTTTTACCATTAACCTCTTCACCCTCCTTGGTAATAACCACCTCGGAGCCGAATTGATTGGCCGTCTGAACCAATTGGGCAGCGGCCCTGGCATGAAGTCCTAAACGATTAATTATGGTGAAACACTTCTTTTCCATCGTACAACCCTTAGATCAATGCGGCTGAAACCAACCCAGCAATAGCAACGATGATATTAAAATCACAAATAACGGCGAACCTCGTCGCCTCATCAAGGCGTACACCCCCAATATCAGAGGCGCAGCAC
>CAZKQY010000247.1:0-4196 GCA_964555005.1 uncultured Syntrophotalea sp.
TCCGTTTTCCTGACCCGCCTTGACAGTTGGGCAGGAAAATTTCAGTGTTGCGACCGATCGATCCTGAAATTGGCCGCCTGAGTTTTTACGATGCCATCATATCTTTATTCACGAAAAAATTGACGAATTTATTCTTGATATCCGCAGACACAGAATCGGCAGGTATCTGCGCCCCATCTGCCAGAATTTCGTCCCAGCACCGGTGTGCGAAACCGAGATGGAACTTCTCATGCAAATTACCGGGGACGAGGGTCTGGTTTCCATTTCGGCAGGAACCCTCAAACAGAACCACTCGGTGGAAATTATAAGCGGACCACTCAAAAACCTTGCGGGGAATATTGTGTTTATCAACGTAAGAAAAAGGAAAGCCAAAATACGGGTCAGGATGTTGAACAGGGAAATGCAACTCACCGTGGGCCTTGAGGTACTGAATCATCCGGGAGGATAACATGAAGGCAAACAAGGAATGGTTTGACGGCACCGGCAAAAATCAGGATGAAACCGCCCCGTGGGAACCTTTGACCCTTGGGAATCAATTAGCCCTCTGGGCGGCAAAATACAACGAGCGGGTGGCCCTCGTTGAAGACAATATCCGGGTCTCCTATGCGGAACTTGACCGGAAGGCGAGCGAACTTGCCGCCGGCTTTCTTCATCTGGGGATAAAGAGGGGGGACAATGTCGTTGTCCAGCTCCCGAACAGGATTTCATTCATTACGACCTGTTTCGCCCTATTCCGCATGGGAGCCAGGCCGGTGCTCGCCCTGCCCGCCCAGAGAGAGACGGAGCTGGACGGTATTTTCCGCGTTGCAAAACCGGCCGCGTACATCATCCCCGACACCTTCCTCGGCTTTGACTACGAGAAAATGGCGACGCGATTGCTAGCAAAGCATCCCTGCGTGACATGCATCATTACGGACGGCACAAGTAAAAACGGCAGGGGGCTTGCCGATATCGCCAGGCCTCCGGAAACCATGGTTTCCCCGTCCCCAACGGATACAGCCCTGCTGCTCCTCTCCGGAGGGACCACCGGAACGCCCAAGCTGATACCCCGGACCCATGCGGATTACTCCTACAACGCGAAGGCCTGCGCCATGCGCTGCCGGCTCACCCCGCAAAGCGTCTACCTGGCCGTACTGCCCGTGGCCCACAATTTCCCCCTCTGCTGCCCAGGTATCCTCGGCACCCTGTCGGCGGGGGGCAGGGTCGTTTTGTGCCGAACCACCAGTTGCGACGAAGCATTTCCCCTCATCGCAAAGGAAAGGGTGACCATCACCGCGTTGGTACCCGCCCTGGTTAAACTGTGGCTCGAAGAGCTCGAATGGAATACCGCCGTCGATATCTCCAGCCTGTACGTCCTTCAGGTGGGTGGTTCCATGCTCGACGAAGACCTCGCGAAACGCATCATGCCGGCCATGCAATGCACCTTGCAGCAGGTTTACGGCATGGCGGAAGGCCTTATCTGCTGCACCGATCTGCGTGACCCCGAACAGGTCATCCTCACATGTCAAGGGCGCCCCCTCTCCCCCGAAGACAAAATACGAATCGTGGACGAAACGGGAGCCGACATCCCGACAGGAGAATTCGGCGAACTTCTGGTAAGAGGCCCCTACACCATACGCGCTTATTACGGGGCCCCAGACTCTGATTTCAAAGATTTCACGCCCGACGGATTTTTCCGTTCGGGAGATCGGGCGCGAATCACCCCCGAGGGAAACATCCACATTGAGGGGCGCGTCAAGGAACAGATCAACCGGGCTGGAGAAAAGATTACGCCTGCGGAAATAGAGACTTATCTTCGTTCTCATCCGGCCATAGACGATGCGATCCTGATCGGCGTTCCCGACGATGACCTTGGCGAAAGAAGCTGCGCCTGCCTTATGACTGCCGACCAGAAGCTCACCCTGAACGACATTCATCGCTTCCTCACCAACATGGGAGTGGCCCGCTACAAACTACCAGACCAAATTGAACAGGTGGACTACTGGCCGCTTACCAACATCGGCAAGGTGAACAAGTCCAGGCTGAAGGAACGGGCCATGGGACACCATGAACCCAGGGGGGGAAACGCCTCCCGGTACCGGGAGGAAAGCATCGATTTTGACGGCGATCCCCTGCTGGCCGTGACCCACATCGCCCAGGCGGGACCTTTCCAAAAGTACATGCTCTACGAAAACATGGGTGAACTGGCCCTGGCCCTGGGCACGCACGCCCTCGTAAGCGTCGACGCGGGAGGCACGACTCTCACGATCAATGGCGGTACCACGCGAATCGAAAACGGCAACTTGAGCGAAGCCATCAACACCGCATGCTCCCTGATCAGTGTGGAAGACTGGCGCGCCTACGGAATCGCTAACTACGAACTGGCCCGCTACAACAATGGCCTACCCCTGCCGGACCAGAACCAGTGCCTGCTCAAGCTTTTCATTCCCGAAATCGAAATACGCTTCGGGGAGGGCACCGCCCTGTTACGGGCAATCAAGGAGTGGGATTTCAATGCCATGCGGCTGATGCTGCAAAGCATGGTGACGGAAACGCGGGAAGAAAACGCTCAAGTCTGCCCACCCCCCAAAGTCAGCGGCGATAGCTTGTCATTGCCCGACATGGAGACCCACGACGCTGAGCACTACATGAAAATCGTGGAACAGTCGGTCAGGGAAATCCGCGCGAGAAAGTACCAGAAGGTCATCCTGTCGCGAAAAATTCCTCTGGGCAGAGAGCTGGACATGGTTGCCAGCTACCTTGCCGGCAGGAAGCTAAACTCTCCGGCCCGGTCTTTTCTGCTGAACTTCGACGACTTGACCGCCGCGGGATTCAGTCCGGAAACGGTCGTGGAGGTAGACGCACAAGGCCGGGTATCCACCCAACCCCTTGCGGGCACCCGCGCCTTGAGCCCCTGCGATAAGGAAACCGAACGCCTACGGGAAGAACTGCTGAACGATTCGAAGGAAATCGCGGAGCATGCCGTTTCGGTCAAGCTGGCTTTTGAAGAACTTTCCGAGGTCTGCACTGTCGGCAGCGTCGCCGTCTCCGACTTCATGTCCATCGCTCACAGGGGCACCGTTCAGCATATCGCTTCGAGGCTGCGGGGGGACCTGAAACCCGGCTATAACCCGTGGCATGCCTTCAATACCCTGTTCCCCGCCGTGACGGCTTCGGGCATTCCAAAAAAAGAGTCCATCGACGCCATCGGCAGGTTCGAAAGCCACCCCCGCAACCTCTACAGCGGCTGCGTGTTGACCTACGACTGCAAAGGTGTCCTGGACGCGGCGCTTGTCCTGCGCACTATCTTCCAAAAAGACTGCAAGGCATGGCTGCACGTGGGGGCCGGCATCGTGGAGATGTCCGAACCGGCCCGGGAACTGACGGAAACTTGCGAAAAACTGCAAAGCTTTTCGCGTCAACTGGTGTGCATCGAGCCGCGGGACGACTTTTGCGCCGCGTAAAACATGCGGGATTGCAAACCGCCAACCTTTTCCGGGAGTAACGGTCATGAAAAACCCGACGGACATCGATCCCCTTTCGGCCGAGACATCGGCATTAAGTTACGGTGAAGTGAAACAGCGAATCCAGGCCATGTTGCCCGCGCCCATCGATTTCGAAGATAACCGGAATCTTATCGAGCTGGGGCTGGATTCGCTGAAAATCATGCGTCTGGTAAACGGCTGGCGACGAAACGGCGCGAAGGTCACTTTCGGCGAAATGGTAAGCGCCCCTTGCCTGGAAGAATGGTGGCGCCTGCTCCAGGCAGAGACCAGGGAATCCTCCATTTCGGAATTCTCCGTCGAAGAATCCGAGCCGCGGGACAACGCCGGCGGGCCCTTCCCTCTTACAGACGTCCAGCATGCCTACTGGGTCGGACGACGGGACGACCAGCCCCTCGGCGGCGTCGGTTGTCACGCCTATCTGGAGATCGACGGCGAAAAAATCGAACCACAACGCCTGGAGCAGGCCTGGAAGCGGATCGTGACCCACCACCCCATGCTGCGGGCGCGGTTCCGCGAAGATGGCCTGCAGGAGATCATGGAGAACCCCGCCAGCACCAGCGTGCCGGTACACGACTTGCGTCTTCTCTCCGAAGACGAGCAGGACAAAGGGCTGCAACGCATTCGCGACCGATTGTCTCACCGCCGTCGCCAGGTGGAATACGGCGAAGTAACCGGGATTGAACTCAGCCTGCTTTGCGCAAACCGCACCCG
>CAZKQY010000248.1:0-6414 GCA_964555005.1 uncultured Syntrophotalea sp.
CGCCGAGCCGATGTCCGACGATGAGATGAACGACCTCATCGCCCGCCAGGCCGAGGTGCAGGAGCAGCTCGACCATCTCGATGCCTGGGATCTCGACAGTCGTCTGGAGCAGGCCATGGACGCCCTGCGCTGCCCCCCTGGCGAGACGGTGGTCGATGTCCTGTCCGGCGGCGAAAAGCGCCGGGTGGCCCTGTGCCGGCTCCTTTTGCAGAAACCGGACATCCTGCTCCTTGACGAGCCGACCAACCATCTCGACGCCGAAACCGTGGCCTGGCTGGAGCAGCACCTGCAGCGCTACGCCGGCACCGTCATCGCCGTTACCCATGATCGCTATTTTCTCGATAATGTGGCCGGCTGGATTCTGGAGCTGGATCGCGGCCAGGGCATCCCCTGGAAAGGCAATTACTCCTCTTGGCTGGAGCAGAAACAAGATCGCCTGCAGCGAGAGGACAAACAACAGAGCGCCCGACAAAAGACCCTGCAGCGGGAGCTGGAATGGATCCGCATGTCGCCCAAAGGCCGCCACGCCAAGGGCCAGGCCCGTATCAACTCCTACGAGAAGCTGCTCAACCAGCAAGGCCCGGACCAGGAACGGGAGCTGGAACTGTTCATTCCACCCGGACCGCGCCTCGGCGACATCGTTATTGAAGCCGACAGCGTCGCCAAGGGCTACGGCGACCGCCTACTGGTAGAAAACATGAGCTTCCGCCTCCCCCCCGGCGGCATTGTCGGCATTATCGGCCCCAACGGCGCCGGCAAGACCACCCTGTTCCGTATGATCACCGGCCAGGAGCAGCCCGACGGCGGCAGTATACGGGTCGGTGATACAGTCAAGCTGGCTTACGTCGACCAGAGCCGGGACGCCCTTGATCCGGAGAAGAGCATCTGGCAGGAAATCACCGATGGCCAAGAGATCATTGAACTCGGCAATCGCACCATGAACAGCCGCGCCTACGTGTCCCGCTTTAACTTCGGCGGCGAACAACAGCAAAAAAAGGTCGGCATCCTCTCCGGCGGCGAACGCAATCGGGTCCACCTGGCGAAAATGCTGCGCAGCGAATCCAACGTGCTGCTGCTCGATGAACCGACCAACGACCTCGACGTCAACACCATGCGCGCCCTCGAAGAGGCCCTGGAGAACTACGGCGGCTGCGCGGTGGTTATCAGTCATGACCGCTGGTTTCTCGACCGTATCGCCACTCATATCCTCGCCTTCGAGGGGGACAGCCAGACGGTCTGGTTCGAGGGCAATTGGTCTGAATATGAAGAGGACCGTAAGAAGCGCCTTGGCGCCGTCGCCGACCAACCTCATCGCATAAAATATCGCCGCCTGACCCGAGTCTAGAAAATTGTCGGACCTACCATGGGCCCGGCCACCTCTTTTCTTTCTCTTGCAGGGGCATCGTCCCCTGCAAGAGGAAACCTGCCTGCTGCAGCTACCCAAAAATCGTTTCCTAATATTTTTCTCGCCCACATTACGATCTTTGCCACAATATCGACATCCTGCCAAACCCTGTATCCAATCTTTAACCATTTGAATTTATGAAAATAATAACTAACGCTGCACGAGTCCTTGGAAAATGGTAAATTTTTTTATTATTTTTCTCTTGACATCGTTTATTTAAACGAAATATAACTTAGTTCTAAACTTAATTAAAAAAACTTCCGATAAGAGCAAACTCGTAGTAATGCGGGGACGCAAAACTCTGGATCCTTTTTTAAGGACTGCCTGGTTGCCGAAGAATTAAACCAGTTTCAACAAATGGTCCATCTTCGGTTTGAAGATGGACTTTTTTGTTTGTAGATTTGCCAGCTGCATGACACCTGGCAAAAGGGTCAACCACAAGAGACATACATTTTGGGCCGCGGCAGGCAAGACCGTCTTGCCCGTCTGAGCGATCTGACCGAAATCTTATCAAGGGAGGTTTGGCATGGCAGGCAAAATTCGGCAGATGATCGATCTTATTATTTACCAAAGAGCCAAAGACAACCCCATGCTTGAACGGGTCATTAAAACCAAGCTGATGCTTAAAGGGGTCAATCCAAAAAAGTATAGCCTGGAATCCCCGGATGATCCTGCGATCATCCTGAAGCTCGAACGCATGATGACCATGTTTAAATAGCCCGTTCGACCAATAACTAAGGAGATCTTCCATGCACATAAACACTGCTTTTTCTACTCAAGACACGGCCGAAGCCAGCGTTAAAGAACTCGCTGAAGGATTGGCCGCCTTTTCTCCGAAGCTGGTGCTGTTCTTCGCCTCCACCAAATACGCTCCCGACAATATCGCTCGGCTTATGCAGGATGCTTTTCCGGAGAGCCAGGTTTTCGGCTGCTCTACGGCCGGCGAAATTGTCAGCGGCCAGATGTTTGACAACGGCATCGTGGCCATGGCCTTTTCGACTTGGGCCATCATGGACCTGAATATCCAGGTCGTAGAAGATCTTCAGGACGAACAAGCCTTGGCCGGTGCTTTCAGCGCCTTTGAGAACCATTTCAAAACCCCCATGGCTGAAATTGATCCCGCTAAGCATGTGGGCATTATCCTTATCGACGGACTTGCCGGGGCCGAAGAAACTTTTATCGAAAACATAGGCGATCTGACCAATGTCGCCTTTATCGGAGGCTCGGCAGGAGATGACCTGAAATTTGCCGCGACTTATGTCTATGCCAACGGCAAAAGCTACCAGAATGCGGCCATTCTCGCGATGCTCAAGCCAGGGGTTGATTTTACTTTCATCAAAACCCAAAGTTTTCGCGATCTGGGCCAACCTCTCGAGGTTACCAAAGCTGATGAAAGCTGCCGGGAAGTCATCGAGTTCAACGATCAACCCGCCGCCATCGCCTATGCTGCCGCCGTTGGTACATCGGTCGACAAAGCTCCCGCGAGCTTCATCAAGCACCCGGTCGGGTTGGTCATTGATGACGAGCCTTATGTTCGCAGTCCGCAACAGATCAAGGGTACCAGCCTTTTGTTCTATTGCGGTGTCATGGAAGGCATGGAGCTCACCCTGCTAGAGTCCACCGATATGCTCAAAGACACCAAACTGGCCATCGATCAGGCCGCAGATGAATTGGGCGGAATTTCCGGCATTATCAACTTCAATTGCATCCTGAGAACCCTGGAGTTGAAAGAAAAGAAACTGACCCAGGAGTACGGCGACCTGTTTTCGGCGGTTCCGACCATCGGGTTCAGCACCTATGGCGAACAGTATCTCGGCCACATTAATCAAACCGCCACCATGCTGGTGTTCAAATAAGAACCATTGCCTGTTCAAGACAGAAACCGGCCGGGCCGGTTCAGCAGCGGAACGCCAAAGCGATGACCCTTCTTGTATGAGTCTGAGTTTGAGGTCATCACCGGACAAAAACGGCAAAGAGCACTTGGTTGTAAATTGCCCCTTGCCTCACATGAAGGTATTGCCATGCCTCAGCCATTAGCACCAAACTTAATTCACGAAAAGTCCGATAGTGGTCTAAAGGGCAACCTGTCCCTGACCAACATCACTAACCTTTTGCAATTTCTTTCCTCGAGTTCAAAAAAGGGAGTGATCGAATTAGTCCGCTATCCCAACAATGAAGAGGGCAGAGTTTATTTTGTCGCCGAAGAGTTGGTTTCCGCGGTATCGGGCCAACTGACGGGTCTTGAGGGGTTTGCTGACCTGCTCAGTTGGGAACAGGGCAGCTTTCATTTTATACCTGACGTCAGCTGCATCGATAAAAATATCGGCCTTAACGTCCAGCATGCAATTCTGGAGGCGGCCACCCTGCTTGATCATCAAGCAAATGAAAAGGCCATGGGCCTAAATAAGGAAACTGAAGAAAGGGGTTTTTCAATGGATCAAGCAATGCGAGATTCAAGTGAAGTCATGAACAGCTTATTGGAAGTTCCCGGCGTAGATGCCGTAGTCGTTGTCGGCCGGGATGGTTTTGTTATTGAATCAGCGGGCAGCAGCTCTCGAGTTAATATCGAAGAACTGGGAGCTTCTCTCGCTCATTCTATCAACGGCATAGAAGAGATGGGCAGCGAATTAAACGTCAACAAATTCCAGGATATGTTCATCGAATATGGCCGCGCGGTCATTATGTGTCGCCCGGTTGGCGACGCAGTGGCGGCCATTATCACGCCAGATGCGTCCAAGCTGGGAGTGATTCGCCACAAAACGAAAAAACTATTCGTCGAACTCGGCCAATCATTCTAGGAGGTCTTTGCAATGGCGTTGAATTTAGAATTTACCATGGACAATGATACCTATCGCCACGCCTTGAACGGCCACGAAGTGGTTATGCATTCGCACCACTACTTGGCGCTGATAACCAAACTGGTTGAAGACTTTAGCGACATTGGGGGTCCGCAAATTCTCTGCGACGTGGTTGAAGAAAGCATGCGAACTATCCTCGACGACTATTTTCTGAAGAATTCCCTGTCTTCAGCCGAGGACCGCTGCCGCGCCGGCGAAGAATATTTTTCCACCTTCGGCCTCGGAAAAATGCACATCACCGGCACCGAAAACGGTGGAGAAGTGCAGCTTACCAGCAGCCATCTTGATGAAGGCTGGGCCATGAAGTGGGGCGCTCACAACAAACCAATCAACCATCTCACCTGCGGTTTTATTTCCGCCATTTTTTCAGCGGCGTTCAATAAGCCAGCGAAAAGTTATGCCATCAACGAGACGGCAAGCATTGTAACCGGCCAACCAGAAAGCAAATTTACTGTAACGGCTTTGTAATAAGGGAGAACATATTTCATGACTGTAATGCGTGATACCGTCGTAAAGGCCCTGGCTAACGTCCAGGTCCAAAGCGACGAAAACGGGTTGATCCCCGAATATGAAGTTTTGGTAAATCTACTGCCGGTTTCACTTCTGAATACCTTTTCAGAACGGATAATGGAGGCAGCCCCCCCGGAACGAAAAGCCGAAGCGGAAGCCGGCCTGGTCCGGGCCGCTTATGAGTGCGGCTACCATACCGGCTGCGGCATCATCACCTCGGAAATTTTCAGTGAGGTGGTCATGCCAATGGTTACGGAAGACGAAAAAGATATCCTGCGGGGCGCCTATGCCGCCTTTACCGCTTGGGGCTGGGCAAAATCAGGCATTGTTCAACTAAAAGAAGCGGAAAAAATGACCATTCGCGCCTTTGACTACTATGAGGCAGACAGCGGTGGTCAAGGCTTGCGGGGCTTCATGCTCCGGGGGTTAAGCCAAGCCTTTTTCGATCTGGCCTATGCCGAACCTTATCCTGACGGCATGGATACCTATGTATGCCACCAGACCAAAGGCATTGAAGTCGGGGATAGCTATGGCGAATTCGTGGTGGTAAAAAAATAAAGACTCCGCCGGAAATCGGTACCACCCGACGCCTGCTCTGGACCGGAGAAGATATAGGGATCAAATCTTGACTTCTGTCGCTTTGTTAGCACAAACGGGGCAGACAGAAGCCGAAGTTTCTGGCAACCAAAATCGGAGTAGATGGGTCGCAAAATGGATGCAATGGAGGGACAACCCGTTGCCTTGGCCTTGGCCACGGCGGTTGCAAAACAATGGAGCGGCATTCTGCGCGTCTTTGTTAGCGACGAGCAGAGAGGCGTAATTGTCCTGTGCAACGGAAGCATCGCCTGGGCCGTCAGTAAGAATCAAACAGAAGATTTTTCTTACTTTCTGGAACATATAGGGCAAATTCCTCCAGACAGACTCAGGGAAATCGTGCAACAACAGAATGCGCCGGATAAATCGAAAAAACTCTGTTTAATCCTTGAGGAAGCGGGGCTGATAACGCAATCCGTCTTCCGCAAGTGCCTACTGGCCCATGTACGCAATGCCCTTGCTTTGCTGACAAAAAGTCCCTTGTTGCATGTCCAGACCAATAAGGCTGAGATAGTAGCCGATGTCAGCTTAACTTTTTCGTTGCCGGAAACTCTGGACAGAATCGAAGTAGAAACCACCGTCGAAGACCAACCGACTATCATTTCGATTCCGGAAGGGGCCGCAAGGTCCTGTAACGGAGACCTGTTGGAAAATCTCACCTTGTTGTCGGGCTACATGTACTCTTTTGTCGCTAACACCTCAGGCAAACTACTGGCTTTCCATGAGGCCGAACATGCCGAAGATCAGGTGGAAAGGCTTTTCACCACCGTTGCCGGCTGGCTCTCGAACTCGCTGCAAACGGCCAGGACACTCGGCATGGGGGCACCCCGGGTAACCTTCATGGAAGGCGCTGATCAATCGCTGCTGGTTCAGGCCACAGATTCCGAACGGAAGCATTTCCTGGCGGTTGCCTTTAACAAAGAAGGTAAGCTGGGAGTGGTCAAAACCAAGATGGCCAGCATGATCCCAACAGTTCAAACATTCACGGAAACGTTGTAAATTGGGGAGGGTACAATGACAAATATTATTTCTATCGTAAGTGCCAAG
>CAZKQY010000249.1:0-2818 GCA_964555005.1 uncultured Syntrophotalea sp.
GTCTCCTCTCGCTCCTCGCTAATGGAAAGATACGTACTCTACATTATGGCGCTTTGACGCCGAATTAGGTAGCGGGGGGAGACCATCTCATCAACAGGCATCTAGCATGCTGGACTTCCATCTAAAGAAACGGAAATAAAGAATGGCGGGGAAAAAACACATACGAGGGTTGATTAACTGAGTAAAAATACTTTGGCGGCAGCTTCGGCACAAATCTCGCCATTCGCTTCCAAGCGGGCTTTGACCGTCAGCACCTTGCGCCTCCTCTCCAGCACTTCGCCGCGCACGGTCACCTCTTTCCCAACCGGCACCGGTTTGCGGTAGCGAACTGTCAGTTCAGCGGTCACCAGGGTTTCTCCAAGAGAACGACCGGCGTAGATACAGGCCTCATCGAGAAGCGAAGCGATGACCCCACCATGCACAACCCCTTGCCAGCCTTGAAACCGATCGCTGATCGTTAAGTGGCAACAAGACCGTAGGTTTGCCTGGTCACAGCTGAAAACAGCCTGTAGGCCGCTGACATTTTCCTGGCCGCAGACAAAACAACCGCGATCCTTGTTGAGATTGTTGGTCACGTGATTCCTCACGATACAATGTAAAAATATTTAAAAACGATCAACAGGGTCAGACTATGCGATTAACCTCGGATATCTGCTCGTTGAGGGTCCAGAAATCGTAGAGTACTCCAAATAAGAAAAAACCACCGGTAAGCAGATAAAGAATACCCGTTATCCATTTGCCGAGGTAGAAACGATGAATACCAAAGAGTCCAAAAAAGACCAGCAGAATCCAGGCAATATTGTAATTCACAGCTCCCGCTTCAAATCGCAGGTCGGCCTGGCGGTCCATGGAGGGGATCAGAAAGAGATCGACAATCCAGCCGATAAGCAGAAGGCCGAACGTGAAAAAATAGATGGTGCCTGAAATGGGCTTGCCGTAATAAAAGCGGTGGGATCCGGTAAAACCAAAAAGCCAAAGGGTGTAGCCGATCACCTTGCTGTGGGTGTCCTTGATGTACGTCATGGTGGCTGTCTCCTGAAATCAGGGCAGTAGATTTTCGAGAAACTTTCTGAAGAGTGCTCTGTAATATATTGTATATAAAGGATAATTGTCTTTTTAGGCGTTCGTCAAAAATGTTCGTAATGAATCTTGTCGTAAGTCAGTGTTTCTTTACCATGTCCGTCTTTTTCTGCAACAGGATAGCCGATGCCGATGATTGCCTCAACCTCGTAACGGTCGGGTAGATTAAGGACCTTGCTCAGATAATCCGTGGCTGGATTGCCATCGACGTGGTTGCGCCGGCGAATTTGTGACCAACAACTGCCCAGACCAAAATCCGATGCCGCAAGTTGAAGAATAATGGCAGCGATGGAGCAATCCTCGATCCAGACATCACCTTTATCCGGGTCAGCGCAAATAACGATGGCCAGAGGCGCCTCGGCGACAAAGGTCCCGCCCTTTGGTTTGGCAACTGCCAGCCTGGCCCGCCGCTCGGGGTCTGTTACCAGGATAAACTCCCAGGGGTTGCCGCCTTTGGATGAGGGCGACCGAAGCAATGCTTCAATGAGTTGCTCGATCTTCTCTGCCTCTATCGGGCGATCTAGAAAACGCCGCACGCTACGTCTTTTGCGTAACAATTCAAGCATGTTACCCTCCTGATATTATAAATAAAAGCATTTAGCCAGAATCATACCGAAAAATGCCAGGACTTTCAACATTCAGCGAAAGAGCTCAGCGGGTATCGAAGAACCCTTATTTCCGTGGACACAGTTATAAATGTCAGGTTTTTAGAATTCGGTGCCGCTGTGTGCGCGAATTTTGCTACAGGTGTTTCAGATGAGCTATTTCGTTTTTATGATAGAGATCAAAAAAGATGACGCTGTGGTCAGGGACACGGTCGCAATGGCTGCACTGATCCGCCATGCGATTGCTTTTTTTATGACAGATTCGACACCACTCATAAATCAGCCGGTAGTCGCGACGTCCGACATATTTTTTTAATCGGCCATGATGAACGCCGCGCATCTGGCCATCAGCATCACCGGGATAGAGCAGAAGTCGTTGAATAACCTGATAGATGCGGCGGTAACCGGGAGGATCCTGCTTCTGGATTTTTTCTAACTTGGCGGCAAATTGAGGAGTGGGAAAATAGACAAATCGCGTCATGACGGATCCGGTAAATCGCCGGAGGCGAGCAATAATTTCAGCTTGCACAGCTTGGATTCCATAGCCCGCTCTACCTGCTCCTCGCCCAGCATAAAGGATAATTGTCCGACCATCAGCGCCACATCCGCCAATTCGTCGATAATCTGTTGCTGGTCAACTTTGTTCCGCTTGAAATGCTTCAAAGCAACAATTAATTCAGCGCATTCTTCAACGGCTTGGTCAAACTGAGCCTCTTCGCCCCACTTTGCCAGAGCTGCCCGGTAAATATCGTGATATTTAGTCATAATTGATTTTAGGGATAGGTCGTAAAAAACTTAATGCAGAGTAGTACGATCGTCACTGCAGCATGTAATGAATTTTTTGCCACTGCCACAGGGGCATGGTTCGTTGCGGCCGATTTTAGCCGGTCGAGTTTGAAGCTGCGTTGCGTAGTTCTGAATCACGGCCACCGCATTGGGCAAGGCCAGTAAAAGAGTCGCCAACAGTTCAGATTCGTCCGGCGGTTGATCCGAACAACCCTCGTCGGCAAATAGTTCATCGACCTCATTAGGCCAAGCAATGGCGTTTACCACGGAAAAACTCGCGAACAGACTTTCATCTTCGTCCAGGTTATTTATGGGGCCATTGCCTAACCAGATTTCGGGGCGCATTT
>CAZKQY010000250.1:0-3611 GCA_964555005.1 uncultured Syntrophotalea sp.
CCCAAGGCCGGAGGAACGGCGCGGTATCGGGACGAATTTGATGACGCGATGTGAGAGCATTTTGGAAAGAGCCAGCCATGCAATACCCTCTGATGTAATGAACGCATTTTTTACAATGATATCGATTAAAAGGCGGTTAAAGTTAAGACATGATCCTTCCTCGCCCAAGAGCATATATTGACTGGACTGTGCCTTTTGACGAATTTGGAAACGAAATCGGCGTGTGCCAAGACACGGCGACTTACCATAAGTATATCGAATGGCTCGCTGATTACCTCTACCGCACTGAGATTCCAGTTCCGGATAATCAGCAGCAAGACTTGGCGGAATTTGAGGCCAAAAAAGGAATCGCAAGCGCCGTATTTTGGCTTTCTGATGACTTGGGCTTATCTCTTTGGGAAACCGAATTGATTGAAAGTTGTTGTTTTGACGGATTGTCTTACGATGAATACAAGCAAGTAGAGGTAAAGTTGTGGAACGAGATGCCTGAGAATGAGCGTGAAGTGTATGAGGACCCGAATGAAGAATTCTTCACGTCTGAAGCTGACTACAAGAGAATCTGTCAGGAAGCGGTTGAGGCCAGGAAAGTCCCGCCCCATATTCGGCATGCAGACATTCCCTATCGCCCTATCTTGGCAAAACTGCTCAAGAAAGTGGCAAGCAAGGATGAGCGGGTAGCTCATCTGGACTATTTCTATAACAATTACAACGAGTGCGCATCAAAATGAAGAAAGCCGTCCTTTTCTTTTCCACGGCAAACTCTCCATAGTCTTGGCTCCTGTCGGTGAACGACAAGCGAACAACCTTATAAAGCGAGAAATTTCAAGAAATGTCAGCAGTTAACGATCTGATTGCCCAGGTTGAGGACAGAACCCTCCGCGAGCGCTTGGCGGCGGAGGTGCGGCGGATCACCAAGGAGAAAAAGTTCGGCTTGGTTTTCGAAGAGCACCTGCCGGAGATGACGCCCATCTACAGCGCCGAAATCAAGAAGCACAGCAAGGTTGCGCTACGAGCAGGATCGCTTACGGACTTGTGGCGGGTACTCTCCATCCGCGGCAACGAGGCCCATTGCCGCAACATCAGCAGCGGCGAGTTACGAAAGATCCCCATGGATGATCTGGTGGTGGTCCGCCAGTTCGGTGAGCCGATATTCCCCGCCTTGTTGCCGGTGGACAAGGTGCAAAACGGCCCGGACGACGCCCCCTGGCATACCCTGATCGAGGCGGACAATTACCACGCCCTGCAATTGTTGGAATACCTCTATACAGGCAAAGTTGATTGTATTTATATTGATCCACCGTATAATACAGGAGCGAGAGACTGGAAATATAACAATGCATTTGTAGATAGCAATGACAGTTGGCGTCATAGTAAATGGCTTGCTATGATGAGACGAAGGCTAAAACTTGCATTCAATCTATTAAAACCTGAAGGCATTATGATATTAACTATTGATGATAATGAAGTACATCATCTTAGAATGCTTTTAGAAGACTCTTGTTTTGGACAAATTGTCGAAATTGGCATTATTTGTATTCGAAACAATCCAGGCGGGCGTGCGACAGCAAATGGATTTTCAATAAATCATGAGTATGCGATATTTATTGGAAAATCATCTATTGCTAAAGTTGGACGTATTGATCGTACAGTTAAGCAGATAGAACGTTACGATCAAATTGACGAGAAAGGTCCTTTTGAGTGGGTAAATTTCCGCAAACATGGTGCCGGTTCCAATAGAGTTGATCGAAAGAGGCAGTTCTATCCAATTTTTGTTTCAAGGTCTGGTGACATACGTATACCATATATGGAATGGAAATCGGATCGAAAGTTGTGGGAGAATATTGAAAATCCTAGTTCTAGTGAGACGGTTGTATGGCCTATAAGGATGGTGTACGGAAATCCTGTTGAAAAAGTTTGGAGTTGGGGAGTTGAAAGAGTTAATTGTAATTTGAAAGAATTTACGGCAAAAATATCTGACGATGGAATTATACAAATTTACAAAAAAGAAAGAGTTCCTATTGTAGAAGGTCGATTGCCTCCGACTTGGTGGGATAACAAGCTATACTCATCAAACGAATATGGAACAAAATTGTTCACAAAATTTTTTTCAAATTCGAATATTATTTTTCCATATCCAAAAAGTCCATATGCTGTATTAGATTCTATTAAAGCAGCAGCATTATCAAAAAACAATGAAGCTTTGATTTTAGATTTTTTTGCTGGTTCTGGTACGACCCTTCATGCTGTTAACTTACTTAATAAGTTCGATTCTGGAAAACGACGCTGCATTTTGGTTACAAACAATGAGGTTTCTGAAGATGAATCAAATCAATTAAAAGAAAGAGGTATTCTCCCCGGACAACAACAATGGGAACAACACGGCATCTGTCAATCCGTAACTTGGCCCCGCTCCAAGTACACCATCCTGGGCAAACGCGACGACGGCACCGAGCTTGAAGGTGAATATTTTACCGGCAAGTCCGTCGAAATAGAAAAGCCCCGAGCCTTCCAGCAAATTGCCTTCGCCTCCATCGCCAACCTGAACACCCTCGCCAAGAAAAAGCAGTTGGTCGCCCTGATTGATGGCCTTCCGCAATCCGAGGTCAAAAGGGATTCCGCTTTTGTTGTCTCGGAGAAACACCCCGCTTCCATCCTGTTCGACGACACACAGGCCGATGCCTGGCTTGAGGCATTGGAAGATCAGGACCAGATCACGGATTTCTACATCGTCACGGCCAGCAAGGAGACCTTTGACGACCTGAAAGCGCAAATCCACGACCTGCTTGGCCCGGCGATTGTCGCTGAGGAAGAAAAGCGCCCCATGCGGCAGGGCTTCCCCGCAAATCTTGAGTATTTTCGGCTTGAATTCCTGGACAAGGATCAGGTGGCGCTGGGCCGCCAGTTTCGGCAAATCCTGCCGCTCCTCTGGCTGCGGGCCGGGGCTGTTGGGCCGCGTCCGGAGTTGCCGGAGGAAGATGCGGTTCCGGCAATGGTGATCCCCGATAAGAACCCGTTTGCCGTGCTGGTGGACGAGACGCAGTTTGCGGATTTTGCTGATGTATTGGCAAGTCGGATCGATGTGACTCATGCCTTTCTGGTGACGGATTCCGAGGAGGCATTTCAGGAGATGGCCGGGCAGTTGACGGCCGCCAACGTGATCCAGCTTTACCGGGATTATCTGGAAAATTTCGTCATCAATAAAGCTGAAAATCTGTCCAAGTGATCTGGAGGAAAAGGGTATGTCCACGGCAAAAGAATTGGTGCGCGAGGTGCTGGAAACCCAACCGGATGATTCCACGTATGAGGAGATCATGCGGGAACTGGCCTTTGACCGAATGGTGGCCAGGGGGCTGGAAGATGTTCGTGCCAATCGGATGATCGACAACGAAGAGATGCAAAGACGGATCAGGCAATGGCAAGGCTGAAGTGGACGCAGGAGGCCGAGCAATGGCTGCGCGACATTTTCGACTATATCGCGCAGGACAACCCCAATGCCGCGGCTCGGGTGGTCCAGGGCATATACGACAAGGCCCAAGTTCTGACCGTTTTCCCTGAAATCGGCTACCGCTACCGAATCGTGGATGAGGGGGAAATCCGTGTGCTGCTCTATG
>CAZKQY010000251.1:0-7259 GCA_964555005.1 uncultured Syntrophotalea sp.
TCAAAAGTGGCTCCACCCCACATTTCCAAAGAAAAAAGCTCACTGGCAAGGTAACCGGTTGCCGGAGCGATAAGGTCAAGATCATAGGTCCTGAAGCGCGTCGCCATCAAAGACTGGTGAGCATCACGCATAGTGGTATCGGTGATCAATAGTTTACGCTCGGTGAGAGCCCACTGGGACAAGCCTTCCGGTCCCAGTTCTTTCAGGATATCACGGCTTCCCTTGGGCCGACTGCAATCGTAGGGTATCTCAGGGATAACCGGTGTGCGTAGATCCTTATAACGCAGCGGTTCCTTGATACCGGGATACCCATTAACCACCGTGTGGCCGATAAAGGACAATAATTTTTGGGCTCGGTCCCGTTTAACCAGGATATGAAACAACTCCGGGTGATTGTCGATAAAGGAGGTATCGCACTGCCCAGCCAGAAAGGTCGGATGACTGACGACATTCGCCAAAAAGCCTATATTGGACTTCACACCCCGCAGACGAAATTCCTCAAGGCTGCGACTCATAGTACGGGCCGCCCCGGCCAGATCCAGCCCCCAGCAGCTGATTTTAACCAACAGCGAATCGTAATGGGGGCTGATGCGAGCTCCGGGATAGGCGCTGCCGGCATCGAGCCGCACCCCAAAACCACCGGGACTACGATAAGCGGCTATCGTGCCGAAATCGGGTGCGAAATTGTTTTCCGGATCCTCGGTGGTCACTCGCGACTGAATGGCAAAACCATGCAACGCAACGTCTTCCTGGTTCTGGATACCGATCTCAGGGTCGGCCAGACGAAAGCCCTCGGCGACCCGAATCTGTCCCTGCACCAGATTGCGACCGGTAACCATTTCGGTCACCGTATGCTCAACCTGAATTCGGGTATTCACTTCAATGAAATAGAAATTTTCTTCCTGATCCATAAGGAATTCAACGGTGCCGGCATTGACATACTTGACATAATTGACAACCTTCAAGGCATAATCGCAAAGTTCCTTCCGCTTAGCGGCGCTCAGAGCTGGCGAAGGGGCTACCTCGATAACCTTCTGATGACGGCGCTGAATGGAACAGTCGCGATCATAAAAATGGACCAGATTGCCGTGATGGTCACCAAGGACCTGTACCTCGACATGTTTAGGATCCTCAATATATTTTTCCAGAAAGACCGAGGCATTGCCAAAGGCCGCCTTAGCTTCGGAAGATGCCGACTTTAGTCCTTCCAGAAGTTCTTTACGATTGTGAGCCACGCGCATACCACGACCGCCCCCACCGGCAGCAGCCTTGACAATAATTGGGTAGCCAGACTTCGCTGCAAACAAGAGGGCTTGTTCCTCACAGGTAACCGGCTCATCGGTGCCCGGCACCACCGGCACACCCGCTTCGAGGGCAACCTTACGGGCCGCTACCTTATCACCCAGACGGCGCTGAATATCAGCGCCAGGTCCGATAAAAGCAATTCCGGCCTTGGCGCAAGCCTCGGCAAAAAGGGGATTCTCCGATAAAAAGCCGTATCCGGGATGAATAGCATCGACCTCTTTTTTGAGGGCCAATCCGATAATTTCATCAATACCCAAATAAGCTTCTATGGGCCCCTTTCCCTTACCGATCAGATAGGACTCATCCGCCTTATAACGATGCAGGGATATCCGATCTTCTTCAGAATAGATAGCAACGGTATTGATACCGAGCTCGATGCAGGCTCGAAAAATTCGAATGGCAATCTCGCCACGATTAGCTACCATAATCTTATTGAAACGCTTTATTTCCATTCCAAGTACCCTCCAAACAGCAATGATTAACCTTATCCTGAACAGCTAATGCTATCAGAAGTGCTAATACAAATCAATATGAACTTTTCATGGAAGCTCTAAATATCAATTGGATTCAATACTTTACCATGCCTGACAAAGACAAAACTACAAAGCGCACAACCCCATTAGTTGGGAACCTACAGACAACCTTCACCTGGTTCCCAACAAGACTAACCGAAGGCACTTAACTGTCAATTACCCGCGTCCGGCCCATAATACAAGCAACGAACTCCTTGCCCTGGGCGTTTGAGTATGATATCTGTTTAGAGCGTCAAATAACTGACGTCACTCTGCCGATCAGGAAAATACCAGTGAAACCATATTCTCAAATTCTGGTCATTGACGATGATTCGAGCAATCGTGAGGCAATATCCTTATTGCTGACCAGCATCGGTTATCATGTACAATCCGCCGCCAGCGGCGAAGAAGCCTTGGAATTGTTGCAAAAGAACAATTTTGAAATAATTCTCACCGACCTCTTCTTGCCCGGAATCAGCGGCATCGACATCTTGAAAAAAGTTAAAGAAGATGCCCCCTCCAGCTGTGTCATTCTGATTACCGGCAAGGCCTCGGCGGAAACCGCCGTAGAAGCCATGAAAAGCGGCGCCTTTGACTATCTGACCAAACCACTGCATTTTGAAAGACTCAAGGTGGTTATCGCCAAGGCGTTGGAAAAAACCCAGCTACTTAGCGAAAACTTCTATCTACGACAACAGCTTCGGGGTAAATACCGTTTTGACAAGATTATCGGCAACAGCCTGGCCATGCAGCAGGTCTTCTCGCGCATGGAAAAAATCGTCGGCACCGATTCAACCATTCTGATTCTGGGTGACTCGGGAACCGGCAAGGAACTGGTTGCCAAGGCGATTCATTTCAACGGCAATCGTAAAGACAAACCTTTCGTCGCCATCAACTGTGGCGCTATACCGGCAGAACTACTCGAAAGTGAACTCTTCGGCCACATCAAGGGATCTTTCACAGGTGCGGTCACCAACAAAAAAGGCAAGTTCGAACAAGCCAACCACGGCACGATTTTCCTTGATGAAATCGCTAACATGCCCCTCCATCTGCAAATAAAACTGCTGAGGGTACTGCAGGAACAAGAAGTGGAAAAAGTCGGCGACAACAAGGTTATCAAATTGAATGTGCGGGTTATTTCCGCCACCAACGCTAACCTCGAGGAGTTAGTCAAACAGGGGGAATTTCGCGAGGACCTCTTCTACCGCCTCAACGTCATCCCCATCAAGCTGCCTGCCTTAAAGGAAAGACACGAAGATATCGCCCTGCTGGCCCGGCATTTTGTAACGAAAATCTGTCAGGAATCCGATCGTATACCGGCAACCTTCAGCAGTGAAGCCATGCGCGCCATGGAGATTTACCCGTGGCCCGGCAATGTCCGGGAACTGGAAAACGTGGTCAAGCGGACCATTACCCTTTCCGATCATAACGTTATTGAAATAGCCGACCGGCCTGCCGACTTCGGTCAAACCGATTCAGACAGCAGGGAGTCTGCGGCCACCTGTCCAAAAGTAACCGAACAGGGTATCGACATGCCCAAGTTTGTGGCCAGCATTGAGCGTGATCTGATTCATTCGGCACTTGCTCTAACCAACGGCGTCAAGGCCAGAGCCGCGGATCTGCTCAACATCAAACGAACCACACTGGTTGAAAAAATCAAACGCTTAAGGATCGAAGCCTGACGCACACTTGATCGCTCAAGACCCTGCATGACCATGTGCAAAATCAGCGCGAAAAACCTCTGTTTCGGAGTACATGTTGCCCCCCTATCCCAATCAAAAAATGCAATTACGACTTGATTTAAAGCTGCTGAGCAAATTTATCTACGAGCTCAACATCGCACGTCATCATACCGCCACCTATCCCGCCGAACACCCGATTATCAGCCAAAGCGTTCGCCGAGCCTTGAATTTTCTGAAACAACTACAACCGGAAAAGGGTCTTCTGGCTCTCGGTATCAGCAAGAACAAACTGCTTATTGATCAGACCGTACTGGACGAAAAGAACCCGGTTTTCAGGGAATTTGCTACCCACTTCTTTAGCCATGGCATTGCAGTTATCTGCCTGCAACAAAACCTTGACGAAAAACAGTTACAACGATTTCTAAAGCTTGTCGGCCAAAGTAGCGAGAGTATTCAGGATCGCGGCGGGCTGTTACAGCTAATGAAAACCGCCGCAATCGATACCATCCAGGTCAAGCTAATCGATTACAGCGCTTTTGGCATTTCTGAGCAAATCAGCGAAAAGCCCCTTAACCGTGCAGCGGCCCAAAAAAAAGAAGCCGCTATCTGGGAGCAATTCGTCCAACAGTTGCTGGTTGGAAAATCAGCGCCAAATAACAGGAAACACCCGATGGCGGTAGAATTCGCCCCGCAAGCAGTGGCCGAACGCTTAAACAATCAGGCGGTTGAAGATGAATTGCCCCAAGAAGGTCACTACGATCAGGCGATTATCGAGTTTTTGCGCGAACTGGACCGGGAACATCTGTCCGACATGGACAACTCACTGGCTCTTGCCAGACTACAGGGCCTGGCCTCCCAGCTCAATCCGGAGTTACGCGCACAGTTGCTGAACAGCACCTTCCGAGCTGTGGCCCCGGATGAAAAGATGGCAAAAAAAGTACTATCTCAGTTTCCGGGCACTATGTTAATGGAGGTTCTGGAAACCCTCAATGCGCGGCAGGCAAGCATCCCGCCCATTATCTTCACCCTACTGACCCGATTGTCCCGCTGTGAAAATGACCAAAAACCTGACGTTTCCCCCATCTCAAAGAACGGCGTAACAAAAAGCGAATCCATCGGTTCCGAGAAATTATTGAGCCCCCTCTATGCACAGGATGAATCAGAAAACTTTATTCCCGTCGAGTACAGCGAAACCCTGCGCCTGGTCGAAATCACTGGAGAACTAAAACCTACCACTCAAACCGACGCTAATTTCTGGCAATCGTCCTTTAACCAGCAACCCCTGGAAAGCAAGGTCAGCGATATTATTTTTGAGCTAACCCGAACCGGGTACAATGAGGACAAAACCAAAACTTTTCAAGAAACTCTGCTGCGACTGTGTGGTCATTTTCTCGATACTGGCGACTTTGCCTCACTGACTGCAATGTATTTACCACTATCCCCTACACCAAACCAAAATAAGGTCAAGCCCCCTGCCTGGCTTCATGAATTACGCACCGAGCTTGAATCAGCAGCGTTTATTTCGCAGATTTTTTCCAGTTTGAAAGCCTGGGGCAAAACCGCCTTTGAAGAAGGATCCAAACTGCTCCAAAGCATTGGCCCGGCCGTCATTGACCCCTTGCTCGACAGCCTGGCTGTAGAGCCAAATCGCGCTCTGCGACAATTTTATATGAGCTGTCTGCTCGACCAGGGCATGGCGATCAAAAAGAAGACCGTGGCACGGCTCAAAGATGACCGCTGGTATTACCTGAGAAATCTAATCATCATTCTGCGCCGGTTGGAAGACACGACCTCCATGGCCGACCTGGCCCATTTGTGGAATCATCCTCATGAAATAGTCCGGCAAGAGATGCTGAAAGCAGCTTTTGTTTTTCAAGACCCACAAGGCCCCTGCTATCTTCTTGAAGAATTCTCACATCCCGAGTTTCAACGACGCCTCTCTGCGACGAAGATAGCCCAGCACTGCCAAGATCCCACAATTAGATCCTTTCTATTGAATCTTTTTGCAGACCGGAATCTTTCTTTACAAGGACTACAACTAAAAATTGCAGCCCTCGATTCTTTGGTTGAACTGGGCGGAAAAGACTTACTACCCCACCTCGAAGATCGGTTCCGCGCTTTCAGCCTATGGCATCCCCGGCGGCTAATGCACTTGCGTCAACGCATTCTGCGTAGCTTGCTGCATTTCTCGGCTGAAGATATCGAACCCCTGCTCAATCGACTTTCAAACATAAAACGCCCAGCAGTTGCGCGCCTGGTTCGACAGACCCGAGAAGAATTTTTTAAGGGGGCGTTATGAGCCAAAACCAGTCTGCTGCGTGGCAAAATTTTTTTCGACTACTGATAACGGCGGCGGCAAATAGCGACCTTTACAGTCCGCAACATCCACAGGTCACCCACCTGAGCGGCAAAGCCCTTGAACTAATCAGGTCGCTACTGGGTACTGATACCAGAATGGATATCATGCTCATCGACAAAAACATTATTCTTGACAAGAATCTTTTACCTGCAACTCTACATACCATCCGTTTCGTCGAAGCCCTGAAAAACCACGGCATCGAACATCTCAGTCTGCGGGGGAAAATTGGTGAAGCGGAACTTTTGCAACTGATTCTGTTATTGGCTAAACGCCAGCAGCCCCCTCAAACACCACTGAACAGTACCAATTTACAATTCGGTAGCATCGACATGTCGAGAATCAGACAGGGCGAAGGTACAACCAGATTTAACCAACCATCCTCTGAGCGCACCTTGTTTCATTGTGAACGGGACCGACTGGCGGAAATTTGCTCTGGAACCGGCAACAAACGCTCCCTCAGCGTAGCCGGCCTGAAAGAGATCGTCGCGCACTTTCTGCAGGCACTTGATCAGGAACTTAACCCGCTTCTGGCCATTTTCCCCTTGCATCAGCAAGACCAATATACCTTCACCCACTCGACCAATGTCTGCCTGCTTACCCTGGCCCACGCCCGCCACCTCGGCCTTACAGGCCCCTTGCTACACGACATCGGCATTGCAGCACTGCTGCATGATATCGGCAAACTGTTCCTGCCTGTTGATATCATCAACAATCCAGGAAAACTCAATGAAGAAGAGTGACAGATGATCCGTCTGCACCCGGTGCGAGGCGCAGAATATCTTGTTGGCACAGCAGGGATACCGCATTTGGCGATAATAACAGCCTACGAACACCATATGAGATACGATCTGACCGGCTACCCTGCAGTCAAAAAGAGCTGGCAACAACATCTGTGCAGTCACATGACGACCATAGCCGACATTTTTGACGCCCTGCGTACCAAACGCTCCTATAGCGATGCCATGAACGCCGGCAAGGTCAGTCAAATGATGAGTGATATGGCTGGCCGGGAATTGCACCCGGAACTTAGCTCAACCTTTCTGCAAATGATCGACGAAGTAACTACACCTCCCGTAGCAAAAACCCTATAAAAGCAAACCGGCCTTTCCATATGGAAAGGCCGGTTTGCTTTTTGAATAGGGCCATCATCGCTGCCCCGGAATCCCCCTTTTAAAAAGAAGGATTCATATCACTTTAAATCCATTTCAAAAGCCTAGAAAATTTTCGCCAAATAGCCCTGCTATTTTCTCTGAAATTCTCGAAAATGTAATCGCAAACAGTCAATTTTTTGTTTCAGCCCACCAAGTCCGTATATGGTCTCCCCCCCTTTTGCAAGGGTTTTGTAACTTGATGACAGGGACAAGATTGCTGCCGTATATCCGGCCTCTTTTTGAGGAACTT
>CAZKQY010000252.1:0-2596 GCA_964555005.1 uncultured Syntrophotalea sp.
GGCATCGGACGAAACAAGAGCATAGCTCATGCCTTTTACTTCAGATAAGATATTAAACCTTTTTTTTATATTAAAACCATAAACTCCCACTACAGACCTCGTTATTCGTAAAGCCATACAGTGCAACATGTGCTCAGCAGGTGCCACTCTGAGTGATTTTACAAGTAAATTGGACGTGATAAATAATAACATTATGGAAATTTGTACAATCTATAAAATATCGTAAATATTTATATTGATATTATTACGAACTTTTGTTAGTCTTGCTTCATTCATTTTTCACTTGGGAGGAGGATGATGGAACAAGGCGTTTTATTCGACAATATGCCGGCACAAGATCATAATGTAGTGGGAATCGGAGCGCGGCTTTATCTTAAGTTCAACAAGGCAATTCCGAGCAAGGTGTCTCTTTATAATAACGATATCCTGATTAAGACCGTTGACCTTTCAGACCGTGTCGCCAAAAGACTGCTGGTTGTGGAAGCCGTTGAATTGGGAGCCACCAAGATCCGTTTGGCCAAGGCATTGCAAATAAGCCGTCAGTCAATTCATAACTATACCGAAATAAAAAAGCATTTTGGGCTTGAGGGGTTGATTCACAATTATTCGCCTTCCACGAGCAAAAGCACTCGCCAGCAGCGCCAGAACCATGCAAGCCGCCGAGGCACCGGCAATAAAGCGCGCCGGCTCGAACAGATGCGCAAGGAGCAAAAGCAGCAGCTTCCGGTGCAAGCGGAGTTGACCTTCGGGGAAACGATCGCGCAAGTGGCGCCGGAGGATCAACCCTATGCCGAAGAACATGACTGGAAGAAAACTCGCTATGCCGGCGTGTTTACCTACCTGGTTACCTTGATCGCCCAAAACCATTGGTTGCGGCTGGTCATGGGGTATTTAGGTGACAAGTACAAGGTGTTTATGGTTTTTGTTTTAATGGCCGCCCACAATATCCGCTCCATCGAACAGATTAAGAACCTTCGCAAGCGCGAAGCCGGCATCCTTTTAGGGATAAAGAACCTGCCCACCCGGATCAGAATGCGCCACTGGCTCCACGAGGTTTGCCGAAAAAAGCTGTCCATTGAGCTGCTAACACATTTTTTCCGATCCCAGATTCGATGCGGTATCGTTGGCATCTGGCTATGGTTTACCGATGGCCATCATCTGCCTTACACCGGCAAGAGAAAGCTTCATGCCGGCTACAACACCCAGAGGCGTATGCCCGAACCGGCGCGAACGAATCTGGTTACCAGCGACGGCAGCGGACGCATCGTGGATTTTGAAATTCAAGAAGGCAATGGCGATCTTCGCGGCTACATTGCGCGCTTGGCCCAAAAATGGCAGGATGATCTTGTTTATACACCGGTCATGATCTTTGACCGTGAAGGTTACGGGGCCGAATTTTTCCACGGACTCATGGATCAAGGGATTCCTTTTGTGACCTGGGAAAAGCATATCGATACCCAAAAACTTGAAGCATTGGATGCCGGGTGTTTCGTTGAGGAATTTGAGTTCAATGGCAAAGTGTATCGTGTGTTCGAAGGCGAAAAAGCGTTTACCCACATTCCCGAAAACGGACCCAGCCATGAATTCACCGTAAGGCGAATCTACATCTGGAACGTGACCAGCAATCGGCGCACCTGCGCGCTTGCCGGCATAAGTTCAGATCAGCTGAGTACCCAGGATTGTGCCAGGGCCATCTTGAACCGCTGGGGCGCTTCGGAGAACACCTTCAAGCACATAGTCGAAAGACATCCGCTGCACTATCAGCCGGGGTTTTCGTTTGTCGAAAGCGAAGGGCAGGAGATCGTCAATCCGGAGCACAAGGAAAGAAAAGGATTTCTGGCGCGGATGAAAAGGCAGCTGAACAAGCTCTACAAGAAGTTTTCAAAGAGCAAGCAAGTATTTAACAAAGATGGCAGCCCGCGTGAAAACAGCGCCCATCATCGCTTGAAACAAGAAATTGCCCAGCAGGAAGGTAAAATTGAGAGCCTGCAGCAAGAAGTAAAAGCGATCCCTGAAAAAATAAACATCTCCAATCTTGAAGATTACCGCTGTTTCCAAAGCATTTCAAACGAAAGCAAAAATCTTTTTGATTTTGTCACTAGCAGCGTTTGGAACGCGCGCAAACAAATGGTCGAATGGTTGCTTTCGCTTTATGAGAACAAGAACGAATATGTCGATCTGTTTTATGCTATCACCCATTGCCAGGGATGGATCAAATGCGACAAACACACTGTCACGGTCCGACTTGAACCGCTTCAACAGCCCAGTCGACGGGCGGCCCAAGAGCAGTTCTGCAGAAAGTTAACCAACTTGAATGCTATTACGCCTACTGGTAAAGCCCTGATCATTGAAGTTGGGACGTCACCCTTGAAATAACAGACTGTCCAAAAAAATGGCATCATCAGATCCATAAATAACGAGGTCTGTTCTAATACTTCCAGAGACGAATTGAAAAATATTATACAAAAGCATGTTGAGGGCGCAGAAATTTTTGAAAAAAATGGAAATGTCTATTTTCAGAGTTTGGAATTTCTTCAGTTACTTCTATGAGTTTAATTCCCTCATAAATGAATCCCAAACTCTGAAAATAGACATT
>CAZKQY010000253.1:0-4003 GCA_964555005.1 uncultured Syntrophotalea sp.
AGGATTTCCAGCAACTGGCGGTGATCCGGCGTATGACTGCTGATCTCAACCTGCCGGTGGAGATCGTCGGCATGCCCATCGTTCGTGAAGATGACGGCATGGCCATGAGTTCCCGCAACAGCTATCTATCCACCGGCCAGCGCTATCAGGCCCTGGCCTTAAGTGATGCTTTGCGCTTGGCTCGAATTGCCGTCGCTGACGGAGAGAATAGTGTCGCCAACTTGTTACAGCTGGTGCGCTGCCGCATCGACCAGGAAGTCGATGCGACTATTGACTATGTACAGATATGTCACGCCGAAACCCTGCAGGAGGCGACGGTCATTGACCGTCATGCCGTATTGCTGCTGGCGGTGCGTATCGGCCAAACCCGCTTAATCGATAATAGTTATCTCGTTGAGGAGGACTGCTCATTATGAACCGCAAAATGCTTAAATCCAAAATTCACCGTGCCACTGTGACCGGCGCTGATCTCGAATACGAGGGGAGCGTAACCATCGATCCTCTGCTGCTTAAAGCGGCTGATATTCTGCCCTACGAGGCGGTGGATATCTGGAACGTCACCTATGGAACCCGTTTTCAGACCTATGCCATCGAAGGTCAGCCCGGTAGCGGAACCATCTGCATCAACGGTGCGGCTGCTCGCTTGGTTTCCCGGGGCGACAAGGTGATTATTGCCAGCTGGATCGAGATTCCCAACGAAGAGGCCGCCAGTTACGAGCCTAAATTGGTCTTCGTCGATGAGCATAACGTGCAGACCGCTCAGGATAAGGAAATGCCCGGGCAGGGTACGCTGCGTAAGGCCATTTAGTTGGGGGCACCGTACGGCCGGATCTGTCTTCTGATTATGGTCCTTTTCGGTGCTGCCTGCGTTGCGCTAACTTGACTTGACGCGTTGTTAGGAGACTCTCAGGCTTACCATGAGCCGACGAAAAAAACGTCTGATTGGCTCATATTCGCCGCACGGGACGCTTTGTCCGCCAAAACCCCGGTTGACCAATGACTCTTTATCTGGCCCGCTATCTGCTGCCGATTAGTGCTCCGCCCATCGAGGATGGAGCGCTGTTGGTCGATAATGGCCGCATTGCTGCCGTGGGTCGGCGTGCGCAATTTCTGGCGCAATTCAGCGGTCAAGTGATCGATTTCGGCGACGCTGTCTTACTGCCGACCATGGTCAATGCCCATACCCACCTTGAGTTGACCCACTTTCCGCGCTGGGCCGCGCGTTCCGGTGAATTGGAAAAGCCAGCGACTTTCGTCGACTGGCTGTTGCAGCTGATTCGTGTCAAACGCGGTTTGTTGCCTGCCGATCTAACCGCCTCCATCGGGGACGGTCTGCGCCAGTGCCTGCAGTGTGGCACCGGTGCTGTTGGCGATATCCTCAGCAGGTTAATCTTCCCCCCTTCATATGACGAAAGCTTCCTCTACGGCCGAGTGTTTTTAGAGTTGCTCGGGCTTGATCCGGTGGTCTGGGGTGGCTTCTTGGATCGAGCCGTCGCCTTGCTCAGCGGCGACCATTTCGGCAATCTGCAGTCCGGTCTGGCGCCCCATGCCCCTTACAGCCTGTCGCAGCAGGCGATGACCAGCATCTTTGCCGCCGCTCGCCGCCAGAACTGGTCGCTGACCACCCACTTTGCCGAATCCCTTGAGGAAAGCCGGTTGCTGCACGACGCTGCAGGCGAACTGTTGCAGCGTCTCTATCCGGCGGTCGGCTGGCAGAATCGGCAACCGCAGGCTCAAGGCTGCAGCCCTACGGTCTATCTCGACCGGGTGGGCGGTTTAATGCCTCAGAACCTGCTGGTGCATGGGGTTCAGGTCAGTGCCGAGGATGCGCGGCTGTTGGCTGAACGTTCGGTAACCGTGGTCCTTTGTCCCCGCTCCAACGCGCGCCTCGGGGTTGGCACGGCACCGGTGGCCCTCTATCGCGCCGCCGGAGTCAAGCTGGCCCTCGGCACCGATAGCCTGGCCAGTAACGACTCTCTCTCGATGTGGGACGAATTGGTCGCCGCCCGGCGTTATTACGGTGCTCATCTCAGCCCTGTGGAGCTGCTGGCTATGGCCACCCGCAACGGTGCCGAAGCTCTTGGCTTGAAGAGCGAAATGGGCGTTCTGCAAGCCGGTTGTGGCGCTCACTTTCAGGTGCTGCCTCTTCAGGATCCGCCGCCTTTGGTAGAACTCGAAGAGTTTTTATGCAGTGACAAGACGCTGCCCGCTGCCGTTTATCTGGATGGCATCGAGCGCTTGCAACCTATGGGTGGTTTAAAACCAAGGGAATTGGACGCAGATGGACGGTGATAAACACAGATAGGGTCAAAGGCTGAGTCTTAAGCCGTTAAAGAGGATATGTCCAGGACTTCAACCATTCACGACTCACGACTCACAGCCTTTCACTCACGGTCTTTCCGGCTATGGTTTTGTTTGATCTGCGTATGCGAAGCATCAGACTTGATCAGCGTCCTGAATAGCTTTCTGGTTTATAGGTTTTGCTTTACAAGCTAGCGATGGTCTTTTTGGGAAACTTGCTATACTATGTCTGCTTCCCGTTTTGGGATTGTAAGTTAGCGGTAGGAGGCATCCCATGGCTTGGCAACTATTGATCAAAACCAAACTGCAACGCTATTTTCTGGCCGGTCTGGTGGCCGTTGTACCCATCAGCCTGACGGTTCTGGTGGTGCGCTGGACCATAACCCTGATGGACCAGTTGCTGCTGCGCTTCATTCCGCAGCGCTACTGGCCCGAGGTGCTGTTTGGCTTTGCCCTGCCGGGGATCGGTTTGTTGGCTACGTTTCTGCTGATTCTGTTGGTCGGGGTGCTGGTCACCAATTATTTCGGTCGCTCACTGCTGCATCTGTCCGAACGGATAATGGGCCGCATTCCGCTGGTCAAGGGTATTTTCGGTCTTTTCAAGCAAGTTGCCGATACGGTGCTCAGCGCCGATCGGCAGGGATTTCGCAAGGTGGTACTCATTGAGTATCCCCGGCGGGGCCTGTGGTCCGTCGGTTTTGTTACCGGTGTCTCTCAGGGCGAAGTGCAGCGCATAACCGAACAGCGCATGATCAATGTCTTCATGCCGACCACTCCTAATCCCACCTCCGGTTACTATATTCTGGTGCCCGAAGAGGAGGCCCGGGAATTGAAAATGACCGTCGATGAAGCTTTTAAATTGATCATATCCGGAGGTATGGTGTCGCCTGCCGAACGCGGCCGCATCAACGTTCAACCTGCTGGTCAGACAGAGACTTTTTGATCTTCGATGGCAGTACGATTTTTTTTATCAGCACGGATACATATAGAGGAAGTAGGGTATGGGCATAAAGATCATCGCCACCAACAAAAAAGCCTATCACGAGTATTTCATCGATGAGGTCTACGAGGCCGGTCTGGTGCTGACCGGTACCGAAGTGAAGTCGCTGCGCCTCGGCCAGGTCAATATCAAAGAATCCTTCTGCCGGTTAGTTCGCGGTGAGGTGTTCATCAATAATATGAACATCAGCCCTTACGAGCAAGCCAGCCGTGAGAATGTCGATCCGACCCGGGTACGCAAGCTGCTGCTGCATAGTGAGGAAATCGCCAAGCTGTTCCGCAAGATCGAAGAGCGGGGCTTCTCTCTGGTGCCGACCAAGATCTATTTCAAGAACGGTCGGGTCAAGATTGAGATCGGAGTAGGGCGGGGTAAAAAGCTTCATGATAAGCGCCATACCCTTAAAGAAAAAGAGGCCAATCGGGACATGGCTCGTGCGATGCGCGATCGGGACTAAGTCTGGCCTTTTAGTGGCAAACGTGCGATAATGCTACTGTTGAAAAAAGCAAGTTATGGTGTTGGGGTTAACTCGTCACTATTTATACATCATGCATCAAGAATTTATGGGGGTGATCTGGTTTCGACGGGAATTGGAAGCAAAGGTGGCATGCCGGGGACGCCAGTTGGCCTCGTTAAAAAACTGGCATTTTTACAAACGCCGATACTGACGTTTCGTACGCACTAGCAGCTTAATTGCTGCTACGT
>CAZKQY010000254.1:0-2291 GCA_964555005.1 uncultured Syntrophotalea sp.
TTGTCAAGCTTGACCCCTTATGTGTGACCCCTTATGTGCGGTGACCTGTCCACCAAACTCATGTGTGCCCAACAAAACGCCATGTCCGCACCACCGGTAGTGGTCCAGAGCATCGAGGTCGCGAACAGCTCCGGCGCGCAAAGGATTAAGGTGAATATACCTGACCAATTCCAGCAGATAGGTCTCCTCGTCACAGACAATGGATTTGTAGCGGTTCTGAAACAGGTGGCCGCTGCGACCATGACGGAGATTGAAAGTGGTGGCATGTCCGGTCAGCTGCAAAATCCGGAGTACACTGGACACCTATTCCGGTTTCAACTGGACACCGATTCCGGAACTGACTGGACAGTCTTTCCGATTTTGAATGGACACTGATTCCGATTTTAACTGGACACTTTTTGAGTGTTTTCCGGAACGGGTGTCCAGTTGTTTTCGGACGAATTTTTTCTCATCTTCCTGTCGCAATCACGTACCATCCCCGGAAAAAAATTCCGGGAGGGCATGGTGAAGAAAGGCAGGAAGAAATCGATGCGAACAGTACGGGAAATTCTGAGGCTCCATTTTGAGCACAACCTGAGTCAGCGTGCCATCGCCCGCGCCTGTGCGGTCTCCCCGACGACCGTCGGCGATTATCTGGAGCGCGCCAGGGAATCGGGACGCGATTGGCCGAGCCTTTCGGCCCTCGATGATCGGTCTTTGAAAATTCTGCTCTATCCTGAAGACGGCAAGGCAATTGCCCGAAAGCCGCTTCCCGACTTTGACTATCTTCGCCTGGAGATGAAGAAAAAGGGCGTCACGCTCCAGCTTCTCTGGGAAGAATATCGGGCCGTCCACCCCGACGGCTACGGGCGCAGCCAGTTCTGCGAACTTTACCATCGGCACGGGCGCACCCTGGATCCGGTCATGCGCTTCGACCACAAGGCCGGGGACAAGCTGTTCGTCGATTTCTCCGGGAAACGGCCCTGCTTTGTGGACCGTGAGACCGGCCAAGTCATCGAGCCCGAACTGTTTGTCGCAGTCCTTGGGGCCAGCTCCCGCATCTATGCCGTGGCGGTCGCCAGCCAGCAGATTCCCGACTGGACCCGGGCGCATGTCGGCGCCTTCGAGTATTTCGGTGGGGTGCCGGCCTGCGTGATTCCGGATCAGTTGAAATCCGGGGTCAAGAGCTCCTGCAAGTACGATCCGGAAATCAATCCGGTCTATGCCGAACTCTGCGCCCACTATGGCGTGACGGCGATCCCTGCCCGGCCCGGCGAGCCCCGGGACAAGGCCAAAGTGGAAAACGGCGTGCTCAACGCCCAACGGCGGATCCTGGCGGCCCTGCGCAACCGCAGCTTCTTCTCGCTGGTCGAGTTGAACGAGGCCATCGCCCTGGAACTGGAGAAGCTGAACAACCGCCCTATGCAGGGGGTCGGCAAATCCCGCGATCAGCTCTTCGAAGAGCTCGACAAACCGGCGCTCAAGGCCCTTCCGGCACAGCGCTTCGAGCTGCGGGAATGGAAAAAGGCCAAGGTCCACATCGACTATCACGTGGTGGCGCAGGGCTGCTGGTACAGCGTCCCCTATACGCTGATCGGCAAGGAGGTGATGGTCTGCCTGACGGCCAAAACAGTGGCCATCCTCCACGAGGGCAAGCGCGTCGCCTCCCATGCCCGCAGCTACCGCAAGAACGTCTATGTCACCGTGGAGGCCCATCGCCCGGCGAGTCACCAGCAGTACCTGGAGTGGACGCCGCAGCGGATGCGCCGCTGGGGAGAGAGCGTCGGCGCCAAAACCGGCGCGATGATCGAAGCCATCATCCAGGCGGCCGACCATCCCGATCACGCCTATCGCAAGTGCCTGGGCCTGCTGCGACTGGCCAGGAGCTGCGGCAACGACCGGCTGGAGCTCGCCTGCGAGAGGGCGCTTAAGCTTTCGGCCATCGGCTACCGCAGCGTCAAGAACATCCTCGACAAAGGGCTGGAAGCGGCCGAACTTCCCGAGCAGAACGAGTCCTCGCGGCCACTGTTCCACGACAACGTGAGGGGCAGCGGGTACTATGCGGGAGGTGCCCGATGATGCTGGAGATGACCCTGGCCAAACTGCACCAGCTCAAGCTTGGCGGCATGGCCGAAGCGCTGGCCGAACAGACCCAAAGCCCCATGTACGGCGAACTCTCCTTCGAAGAGCGGCTGGGGCTGTTGGTGGACCGGGAGGTGACCGCAAGGGACAACCGCCGGCTGACCAACCTGCTGCGGGGAGCCAAGCTGCGCTACGCCAGCGCCTGCCCCGAGGAGATCGACTTTAGGACC
>CAZKQY010000255.1:0-3626 GCA_964555005.1 uncultured Syntrophotalea sp.
GACGCCGGTCAAGCTGCAACTCCATATTGCCGGTACCTTTGAATTCTTCAAAGATAACCTCATCCATCTTGCTGCCGGTATCGATCAGGGCAGTGGCAATAATGGTCAGGCTGCCGCCTTCCTCGATGTTGCGCGCCGCGCCAAAAAAACGTTTCGGCTTATGCAGAGCGTTAGAATCCACACCACCGGAGAGGATCTTACCGCTCGGCGGCACCACGGTGTTATAGGCGCGAGCCAGGCGGGTAATAGAATCAAGCAAAATAACCACATCCCGCTTATGCTCCACCAATCGACGGGCCTTTTCAATAACCATCTCCGCCACTTGGACGTGACGGGTCGCCGGCTCGTCAAAAGTCGAGGAAATAACCTCGCCTTTGACCGAGCGTTGCATGTCGGTCACCTCTTCCGGACGCTCATCGATAAGCAGCACAATAAGATAAACTTCAGGATGATTGGTGGTGATGGAGTTGGCAATATTCTGCAACAACATGGTCTTGCCGGTACGGGGAGGCGCCACAATCAAGCCGCGCTGGCCCTTGCCGATCGGAGCCGCCAGATCCATCACCCGCATGGAAAGATTATCCGGCTCAGTCTCCAGAATAATACGCTCTTCCGGATACAGAGGCGTCAGGTTGTCGAACAGGGTCTTATCCCGAGCTACCGCCGGGTTCTCGAAGTTGACTTCCGCCACTTTAAGCAACGCAAAGTAACGCTCCCCTTCCTTCGGTGGCCGAATCTGGCCGGCAACCGTGTCGCCAGTACGCAAATTAAAACGACGAATCTGCGAGGGCGACACATAAATATCGTCGGGACCGGGAAGATAATTAGCGTCAGGAGCCCGCAGAAAACCGAAACCATCAGGCAGTATCTCCAACACACCTTCGCCGTAGATGGCCCCATTTTTCTCCGCCGTAGCATTAAGGATAGCGAAGACCAGATCCTGTTTGCGCATTCCTGAAGCTCCCTCCAACTTCAGTTCCTTACCAATCTGGACCAGATCAGCGATTTTTTTTTCTTTCAGTTCTTTCAGGTTCATACGTTCTCCTCACCCGGCATGGGGTGTAACGAGCGGGAAACCGGTTTTAATGCGGTACGTACCGCGCTAAATTTCCGGCCACCCTTTTTCGGCAACATGGTGTTCTCGGCATGAGTTGTCAATTGTATATCGATAATGGAATGCTAGATGCTAAAGGAAGGGGAATTATTCCTTGTTGATACCGTCAACACTCGGAGGTGCTGCCGATATCAGCGTTCTGAATACTTTGGTCTCTATATATGAAATTACTTATGAATAAATTGAATTGTCTGGAATAACTTCTTTGAGGAGACTCAAGGCAAGGGCCGCAAAAGGCTGAGCGGCAATCCGATACTGACCCTTATCTACCCCAGTTCAAGAGTTTATGTCAATAAAATATTTTCCCCATGGCACCGCCACAACCTCTGCCTTTGAGTTCTGGCAGGGATCACCGGGTAGCTTCATTACTTGCAAAAGGATTCAGCAGACCAGACTTCAATTCTGCGGTCAACCTGTCAAAAAGCTCCTGATAGGGCCTTACCAATACCGTGTCCTGCAGCCATTTGCGCCCGGGTTCCTGCATCTGCCTCTCTAGTCCCGCCAGAGTAATGAAGCGGATCGCAATCTCCTCTTCATGATTATAATGGGCTTCATCAAATGCCGGGTACTGAAGATCAAGAAACGGCTCGCCGGCCTGATATTCCCACAGGACCTCGCCGGAGGGTAACACCACAGAAGCCGAAGCCAGAATACTGTTGAATGGCGCCTCTAAATAACTCAAGCGTGTCCTGTCCCAACGTTTAGCGTTGCGCACCGCTCCGTTGAGGACAATTACCAGCAAAGCATCCGTGCTGTTCTGCCGAGTCAATTCAGCGATCGCTTGAGCATTGAAGCTATAGCTGTGATACGGACCGTATTTCCCCTCCTGCCAGACGCGCCCCCGGACCAGACGACCGAACAAGGCCCCTGCATCACCAACCACCGGACGAACATCAAAATAGCCCTTTTCCGCTTTAAGCATTTCGACCAGAGATTTATGCTGGCTGGTGCTGCTCCGCCGCAGCAACTCTATGATCTCCTGAGACCGTGGATGAATCAACTGCGAATTACCATCAACCAGCAGGGGAACAACACCCAAGGTGCGAACTCGCTGCCGATATTCTTCTTTGTCAACCTTGAAGCTACCGGCACCACAGGCTGTCAAAGAAACTGTCAAAACCACCAACCATAGAATCTTAAGCATGCAACCATCCCTCCTCTTTCTCAAACTGAAAATTATTATACCATAGCTCTTACGATAGACAGTGACTCTCCAAATTTCAAATTCATCGATTAACCTCGTTCTAGTTGACAGGTAAGTTATGACAGGTATAAATTTATAAAAATTACAACAGCTTACAGTATTTTTTAAATTTATACCCAGGAGGGACCCCATGCGCTTTTATTCTTTAATTCACAGTTGTCTTGCCATTCTGCTTCTGCTGCTTTTAACCTCTCCCGCTGTGGCCGAGAATCTTGAGCCCCTTGGCCTGCAGGACGCACAATTGTTACCGAAAAATCGTGCCGAATTCCACATCGGCCTTGCATACTACGATGGTTTGCACAACCTCTTCCAGGAGCAAGACAAAAACCGTCGCTTGGCAGAACTGCCAAGCTTGGCCCTAAATCTCGGCCTTGGCGAACGAGTTGAAGGCCAACTGCTCTACAGCTATCTGTATTTGCGTGAAGACGGCCAGAACAACAAGTGGGACAGCGGCGATTTGACTCTCAGTCTGAAAGTGCGACTATGGGAGGAATCGCTGCAGATTCCAGCCCTGGCCCTACGCCTCGCCATCAAACTACCTAACGCCGACAACAAAAACGATTTCGGCACCGACGAAGCCGACGTCTTCATCGACCTGCTGGCCAGCCGTAACTTTCCGCTCTTTTCAACCTACCTCAATCTTGGCCTGGCCATTCTTGGCGACCCACGCCCATACAGCGATAGCCAGGACGACGTCTTCCGCTATGCCCTCGGCATTAAAGCGCCGCTGCTAGACAACAAACTGGCTGGCCTGCTGTCCATCGAAGGGATGGAAGGAGACAATTCCATCAACAGCCGCAGTGCAATGCGAGCCGGACTGCAACTTCCCGTCGGCGACTGGCTGTGGGACCTGGGCGGCAGCGTCGGTTTGACCGGTAAAAGCGAGGAATGGAGCCTGGGTACTGGCCTGACCATACCCTTTAATCTCTCGGCCAACTGGTAAGCTCAACCATCGGCAACCTGGGAACCGCTCGGCACTTGTTGCAAGTTAAAATGCTTTACCCCCCAAGCCACAACCTCGGCCGCAGCAGCGTTCTGCAATGCTTCCGGCACAGACTGACCGAGAAAACGCAGAGCCCGCCAGAGATCCCGCGCTTTTCCCTGCGCTGTTGCGACGGCTACAGCACCGTGACGCTTGCTGATCTTTTCGCCGTCCTGCGCCAGCGCCAGAGGCAGATGAATATAATCTGGTGGCGAATAGCCCAGACAACTCTGCAAAAAGATCTGGCGGGGGGTTGAGCTCAACAGATCGGCCCCCCGCACCACCTGATTGACACCGGATTCGGCGTCGTCCACCACCACCGCCAG
>CAZKQY010000256.1:0-5439 GCA_964555005.1 uncultured Syntrophotalea sp.
GCTTTTTTAATTCAGTTTATATTGCCCGTTGCATAAGGTCTTGTCTTGACGCTGCAAAATGCTTTTCTAAACGACTTCTATGATTTTCATAACCGTCAGGTCTCAGATGATTTAATCCGCAACGGCGCAGGACAAGTTCAACATGATAGCAAATAGCAGCATTTCACTTCTAAACCGACCCCAGGAACAATAAATCATAATATCTTATCAGCCCTTCGGACGACAGCGTTCGATAAGCTCAACCGCCTGCTTGGGCAGCTTCAGCACTTTTCCGTTCAGGGAGGTAAAAAGCAGGGTCTGCCGATGGGCGACGAGCTGCTTGCCGTCCGACTCCCTATACAGGTCAAAATACATATGGTGGGTGGTTTTTCGGTCCATAAAATCCAGATAAATCTTGATAGATATTTCGTCCTTCAGTTTTGCCGGAGTGAAAAACTTCGTGTCCATATCGACCACGGAAATAAGGTGCTTTTCGGGAAACCCTTCCACGTATTCAAAGGCAAAGAGCTCCCTGGCCTCGGCACACCACTGCAGATAATTCAGGTAATAAACGACACCGAACATGTCCGTATCACCAACGGTGACGATTCTTTTCTGAACGAACGGTTCCAATACTTATTTTCTCCTGTTAACGGAAGTCGGCGCTGGCAAAGGAGCCTGTCGAAATTCTTTACATCTCCTAGGCTTCATTAGAAAACCTGTTCCATTACAATATGTTAGAAAATGGCTCTAAATTTGCATTTTTGATCATTGCTGATCTTCCTACAGACGGGACTCAACAATTTACGCGCCACCACATCCGCCTTCACTGGCATGTCTTTTCTTAACAAACCACCGATACACGATCCGGTTGGCAAGCAATCGTGATTAAAACTGGGCAAACTACATCCACTCTCAAACCACAATGAGACTCACTCAAAGGAGGAAACAACCATGGTATCAAAACGCCTGATATGGCTCTCTTTAATGCTGACAATTCTAGCCAGCTTGTCATTTACCGGTTGTTCAAGCAGTGGCGGTAGTGGCAGCGATGACGATCCTGCACCGATCGAAGGTGTGGTACTCCTGGTTGCCAACTCAGACGACAACACACTATCCATTATTGATTCGAGCACTCAGGCCGTGGTCGCCACTGTACCACTCTCAGGAACATACCCTTGGGAAATCACCCTGGCCGCCGATGAAACCATTGCTTATGTATCAAACCGCGATTCCGATAATATTTCAATCGTTGACATCGTCGCCGGAACCGAAACGGGTATCATTGCCCTGACCAATACTCAGCCATCTAAAGCCGTAGTTGCCTCCAATGGCTTCCTGTATGTCACTCACGCCAACGCAGCGGTTGTAACAAAAGTCGACATCGCGGCAGCAACGCCGGTCGAAGACAGCACCATAGCCATCACCGCCGATTCCGGTGGCGCCATCGCGGAGAGCATAGACGGGACTTCCCTGTATATCGGTTCACTGACGGATACCGAGTTCTGCAAAATCGATATTGTCAGCGGAACTGAAACCGAAGCAGTAAACGAGTTCTCCATTGCAGACATAAAAATCGATAGTGACGGAAAAGCTTACATCGCTCCCGTCAGCGGAAACGCCGTTTATGTCTTCGACACCCTGACCGACACTCCCGACTCACAAATCGAGATGACCGACGAATCCCCTACGATGACTGACCTGGTCCTCGCTGACGGCAAAGTTTTTGTCGCCCTGAACGCCGATGACGATTCCGGCGGCGTAGCCGAATTTGCTACCGACGTGGACCAGACCGATTTCCTTTACGACAGCGGGGACGATGACAGTTACACCGTAGACCTTCCGTTTACCTTCAACTTCCTCGGCACTGACTATACCTCCGTTGAAATGAACTCCAACGGCGTGGTCAGCTTCGATGGCTACGAAAGCTACAATGAAGGAATTGAAAATATCCTGGGATTCTGCCCCAACAACGAGGACCTTGATTCAAGCAATATCCTGCACTACTCGAGCAGAACCTATGCGGACCGGGTGGTCTTTCAATGGCTGACCTCGACAAATGATGACGAACCTAATGTTAATTATTTCTACAGAGCACAGGTAGTTCTTTATAACGACAACACAGCACGCTTTAATATTCTGGGTAGCGGCCCCGAAGCTGATGGTGAAGATGATGGTTATGAGTATGGCGTAGGTGATGACAGCGGCACTGCCTTGGTCAACTTGCGCGCCACGTACGGCTCACCCTTCTCAATCGAAAGGGTCAGCCTCACCTGGGACCCGACCGCCCCGAACACCATGACCGAAGTCGCTTTTGACTGGGCAGATATCGGCGTACATTTCAGTCCCGCCACACTATTGCCCTATGCAGGGTATGTTGACGGTGTAGCCGCAACAGACACTGCCATTTATATGGCTATTCCTATAAATTATAATGACGATGCAGTAAGCAAAATTTTGGTTTACGACCGGGCCACCATGTTGCCAACAACAGAGACCATTGCCGTTGGAGCGGGCGCTCGTGCCATTGCCGTTGCAAACCTACCGTAGCAGAGCATGAAATAGCTTGGGTTTCCACGCGATAAAAAGGTCGGGGCCTCGCCTCCGACCTTTTTATTTGGCAAAAACCACTAAGAAGACGGGACAGCGGCTAAACAACCCTAACCGGCGCATAGCCTCCGCCGGGGGTGCGCATATTGGTGACCTGACCCTGATAGAGACGGGCCGCGACGCCGAGCAAGCGGTTGCGGTAGGCGAAGAGGCGGAAATCGGCTTTCATCACTTCGCCATCCTCGGCGGTCACTTGGGAAGGAGGCACCAACTGCTGCACCAGGGTCTCGTCCGGGGTCAGTTCATCGAAACGCTTGCGGGAAATTTTACGGCCCAAAAGCACACCCCGGCTGCCGAAACGGGTCACCGGTTTAAAAGCCAATTGCTTGCGTTGCTGCCAGGTTTGCTCAACATCGACATCAGCCAGCAGGCGGCTTTGGGGCACGGTGCGCAGCAACAGTTCGACGGTTCGATCGCTTAATCCCAACTCAGTCAGGGCAGCCGGATCGGACCAGAGGATCATGCGCCGCTTGTCGGCCAGCAGGCCGTAGACGAAAGGGTTGGGAGTCAGGCAAACGGTACGGGCCAGATAGGCGGCACGCAGGCCAACCATGACTTCGCTGTCGAGATAGAAGTCGCAGTGACGATTGTAAACTAAATCGACGGGCTGGCCCTGCAGGGTCACACCGCTGGTGTCGGCCTGCAACTCGGCGGGGTCGACCACCTGGGCATCGACACCCTGTTGCCGCAGTAGTTCGGCGTAGATCAACATCTCGTGATAGAGAAACTGCTCTTGGGGCGCCTCGTCGATAATGGCCACCCGCCGCAAGCCAGAGCGGCCGTGGCGGGACAGCTCTTCACTGAAGGATTCGAGAAAACCGCGCTGCAGGCGGTCCAGTTCGGCATGGTCGCCGCCCTTGGTACCAAACTGAGCCTGATAGGCCAGCAGGCCGCCACCGGCGTTGGTGTTGACCTCGATGAGCCGTGGACCGTCCGCGCTGAGATGAAAATCGTAACCCATCATTACCGCGTCGTGGCCGGGATCAAAACGTGCCACCGACGGCAGTTGGGGCAAAATCAACGCGCGATAGGCGGGCGATTTACCGAGGGCGTAGAGGGCGCGCATCAGCCGCACCATCTCCCGCAGGGCCGGGCGCGGCAGTTCGACGGTGGTCGGACTGATGACCTGCCGATAGGGATTCATCGGTACTCCTTGAGACCGCGAGCCATGCGATCCAGACCCTGTTCAAGCAGGGAACGGGGGCAACCGAAGTTGAGGCGCAAAAAACCAGGGGCGTCAAATTCGGTACCGTTGGAGAGGCCAACACCGGCCTTTTCGAAAAATTTAGCAGGATCGGCAAGGCCGGTGCCCCGGGCGTCGATCCAGGTCAGATAGGTCGCTTCACCGCAGGTGGCCTGCAAGCCGGGCATGGTCGCCAGGGCATCCATCACCAGAGCCCGGTTGCCACGCAGGTAATCGAGCAAGGCTTCGTGCCAGTCGCCGCTATCGCGATAAGCAGCCAGAGCACCGACATAGCCGAACAGATTGACATAAGGCACGATACCGGCCATGGCCCGTTGAAAACGACGCCGCAGAGAATCTTCGGTGATAATAGCAAAGGCGCAGTTGAGACCGGGCAGATTAAAGGTTTTGCTCGGCGCCATGAGGGTAATGGTACGGGCGGCTATCTCGGCATCGAGGGAAGCCGTGGGCAGGTGCTGGCAGTCCTCTTCCAGCACCAGATCGCCGTGAATTTCGTCAGAGCAGAGTACCAGATCGTGGCGCTGGCAGAACTCGGCCAATTGTCCGAGCTCGTCTTTGCTAAAGACCCGGCCGGTGGGATTCTGCGGGCTGCACAGCAGCAGCAGACAGCTTGCCGGAGTAATGGCCGCTTCCATGGCCTCGAAATCGATCAGCCACCGGCCCGCCTCCTGCACCATCGGCACCGTTACCAGTTTGCCTCCGGACAATTTCGGCGCGGACAGAAAGGGGGGATAGATAGGAGTCATGGACAGCACTTCGCTGCCTTCGCCCCCCACCGCCCGGCAGGCGACATTCAATCCCACCCCCAGGCCCGGCAACCAGACCAACGCTTCGGTCTCCACCCGCCAGCGATGGCGCTGCCACAGCCGCTCCAGGATCACCTCCACCAACTCGGCGGGAGCGTGAGTATAACCGAATACGCCGTGCTCGACCCGCTGCTCTAGAGCTGCGAGCACCGCCGGCGGCGCGGCAAAGTCCATATCCGCCACCCACAGGGGCAGCACATCGCGGCCGCCGTAACAATCCCACTTAAGGGAGCCGCTGCCGCCGCGATCGATGATCCGATCAAAATCAAACATTACTCTCATCCCTGGGGGACTGACCGTAAGTGGTGAACTTGGTCAACACCCGCTCCATTTCCTCCTCCGGCAGGATCACCGGAGTGCCCACCGACTCAGCCTGATAGTAGATGCGCGCCACCAGTTCGATTTCCTCGGCGGTATTAAAAGCCCGACCCAGATCGGTGCCGACGGCTATCAGGCCGTGGTTGGCGAGGAGCAAAGCGTTATAATCACCGATGCTCGCCGCCACGTTGTCAGCCAACTCGGAAGTACCGAAGGTGGCGTAAGGGGCCAGGGGCACCTTGTGGCCGGAAAATCCCACCAGATAGTGGACCGCAGGGATTTCCCAACCGAGGCAGGCGATGGTGGTGGCGTACACCGAGTGGGTGTGAAGCACGGCGTTGACATCAGGGCGCTGACGATAGAGGGCCAGGTGAAAACCGAGCTCGCTGGAGGGCGTATATCGACCTTCGACCACCTGCCCGTCGAGATCGATTATGACCACGTCTTCCGGTTGCAAATCGAAATACTCGATGCCGCTGGGACTGATGGCGACCCGGCCGCTAGCACGATCGAAGATACTCA
>CAZKQY010000257.1:0-4181 GCA_964555005.1 uncultured Syntrophotalea sp.
CCGAGCCGCCCACCTAGAATAACCCCGATCACACAATAAAAAAGCAGATCGGAAACCTCGGCATTGTCCAGGGGCAAACGCCGCAAACGGCTTAAATGCCGGATCAGGTAGTAAGCGGCAACAAAGCCGAGTAGATACATAAGGCCATACCAACGGATGGCAAAAGGCCCGATTTGAAAAATAACCGGATCAATCTGGGGATAAGTCAGCATAAATATTCCTTCAAAGCAGTTCAAAATTCCTGAAGTATTTTATCGGCAAGATCAAATTGCCAGATGAGCAAGTAAACCAGCCATATCCTCAGGTAGAGCTGCTTCGAACATTAGAGGTTGCCGGCTTATAGGATGTTCAAAAGAGAGCTGAAAAGCATGTAACATCGAGCGTTCAACCTCACAACCTGAGACAACAGAAGGGCCACCATAGCGTATATCACCTAGCAATGGGTGCCCGGCCTCGGAAAAGTGCGCTCGAATCTGATGGGATCGCCCCGTTACCAGGTCCACCTCGACCAGAGCGCAATCGGCAAATTCTTCCACCACCCGATAACGAGTAATCGCTTCCTTACCCCCCTTTTCTACGGACTTCATCAGATTGGTGCGGTGTTGACGGGCCAGCAAAGAGCGAAACTCTCCCTCTTTGTCGAGGGGATGACCGGTCACAAGAGTCCGGTAGCGCTTATCTACCCGACGATCAACAAACATACGGGTCATGGCACTATGTGCGCGGGGATGTATGGAAAAGACTGTCACCCCAGAGGTATCCCGATCTAGCCTCTGCACCATACCAAGACTGATATTTTCCTTGCGACCTGTTGCGCTTTCCATATGACGTCGAGCCGCATCGTAGAGGGTTCCTTTAAAACGAGCATGGGTTGGTTGAAAATCAACACCCGGTGATTTATCGAGAACCAACAGGTACGCATCCTGAAACAAAATATCCTCGACGCCGAGAGAAAAAATGTCGAGAGAGCGGCCATCGAGATAAACTTCAACGGACTGGCCTGTTTGCACTTTATGGGAACAGCGGCCTATACGACGCCCTGCGACGTGAACACCGCCAAGATCGATAACCTTACGAACGACTCCCCGGGAAAGGTCTGCAACCTGACCGGCGACATATTGATCGATGCGCAGGCCTGCAGCCTGTGCATCAACGGTAAGACGATGGACTCTAGACGACATTCTGACGAACCTCCCTATACCTGTGACCCCTGCTGGTGCGGATAATAGCATACCCTCAACAAGCCTGTCTTGGCCTTATTACCCGTCAATAAGCAGAAGAAATATCCCTGGCCAGTTGACAGTAAACGGAGCCCTGTTAATCTTAAAAACAGCAAGGGCGTTTTGCCTTGACCCATCTCTGGGGTGACCGGGGATGCTTCTTATAATCGATGACCAACAGCTCTGCCACAAAGCCCTCGACCTGGGTCATGGTGAGCCAGCCCACCACGAAGTGGGACGCCTAAAGTGACTGTCGAGAACGGACATTTTTAAACGGTTATGATTACAGGAGGTTACCGGCATCCCGGAGAGATGATTAAACCGTGGCGACCTAGCAACCTGTCGTACTTGACGGGCTCCTAGAGCCCTTGAGAAATACCTTTTAAACGAAAAGGCCCCGTCCTGGATAAAGACGGGGCCTTTTCGTTTAAATTTTAACCGGACCTTCCCGCTACTCCAAGAACCCAAGGTCCTAATCCAGAATGTGCTGCTGCAAAACAAAACAGGTGAAACGGCCTTCAAAAACCACCTTATCACCAACTGCAATCCGACACTCGACCAATCGTTTCTTCCCTTGTTCGGTCACAACCTCAGCCGTGGCGACCATCAATTGGCCGCAACAAACAGGAGCAAGAAACTTTGTTTCAGCCGCACCAAGAACCACAAAGGGGTCGTTTACCGCCAGCATCGCAGCATAATCCGCCAAACCAAAAGCAAAACCACCATGGACCAGGCCGGCCTCATCGGCGCACATCTCTTCGCGGGTTTCCAGCTGGGCAACAGCACGATTGTCAGACAGCTCAATCACCGTACCAACCCAGATCGGCGAAACGGCTAAATGGGTGTTAGGCTTAATCATAAATTATTGACCTTAAAATCCAGTTAGTATTCATCTGGAAACTCCGGATGAACACAGTACAGTTTTCATAAAGAAAACAAGCCCTACCCGTTTCGATTATCGACCCGCTCCCGCAGTTCTTTACCGGTCTTGAAAAAAGCAGTCTTTTTGGCTGCGATCTGCACCACCTCACCGCTCTTGGGGTTGCGGGCTTCACGAGCATCCCGAGTACGAACTGTAAACGACCCAAAACCGCGAATCTCGACCCGCTGTCCTTCAACCAATGCGTTTCGAATTCCTTCAAGCAGCGTATTAACAACCAGTTCCGATTCTTTTTTCCCCAACAGGTTATTGCTATAGGACAGTTGTTCAATTAATTCACTTTTTGTCATGTCACCCTCCTATTTCCCGGACCAGAAAAACTGCAGGCCAGCATCACCATTTTGTACGCTTTGCTTAACCAGCTGCGCAGTCTCTTGAATAAAATATTCCAGTAATTCTTGCTTGTCGGCTATCGGGTAGACCACTTTCGGCTTTCCCTCAATGCCAGCCAGTTCGGCAGCCACTCGAATAGCATCCTGGTAACCGCCCAGCTCATCGACCAAACCGGCTTCCAAAGCTTGACGACCGGTAAATATACGACCATCAGCCAGTTGCCGAACCTTATCCGGATCCATCTGTCGAGACTCGGCAACCGCCTGCACGAACTGTTCATAGACATCATCAATTAGCGATTGCAGAATCTCGCGATCCGCTGACGACATGGACCGCATAGGCGAACCGATATCTTTGTGCAAGCCACTTTTAACCACCTGGCTCTTTAAACCAACTTTACCCAGTAATTCTTCGACATTGGTAAACTGCATAATGACTCCGATACTACCAGTGATAGTACCCGGATTAGCTAAAATACGCTGAGCAGGAACGGCAATATAATAACCGCCAGAAGCGGCTACTGACCCCATGGAAACGACGACCGGCTTAACAGCAGCGGCGGCCTTAACCTCATCGTAAATTTCCTGCGAAGGACTGACACCACCACCCGGGGAATTAACCCGCAAAACAATGGCCTTGACGGAACTGTCTTCTTTAAAATTATCGATCTGCTCGATAATCTTTTCGGATGTGGTGATAGCGCCGGCTACTGTGATGTAGCCAACCTTATCCCCATACACAAACCGACTTGACCGGCCCGACATCTTACCAACCACCACAATCAGCAGCAGAAAAAAAACAAAAATGGCCCCAAGGGTCAACAGGGCCATCAAAAACGGTCGTTTCTTCATTAGCTATTCCATAAAACAAACGAAGCCCGGCGGCCAGAGACCGCACGGGCTTCGAGAATTAGACCACTATTATTCTTCGTCGTTATCGCCACCGGCTTTGTTCATGGCTCCCTGGAGCAGAGCACCCAGGTTGGAGGTAGCATTCTTCTGTGCCCCCATGAACTCATCAACCTCAGCTTTTTCCTTCTGCCGAGCCAGACTCTTGATCGACAGAGCAATTTTGCGCTCGTTGGTGTCGACATGCAGCACGACTGCCTCAAGTGAATCGCCAACATTGGCGAAATCTTTTGGTGAGTCGATCTTTTCTTTGCTGATCTCAGAGACATGAATCAACCCTTCGATACCCTCTTCCACTTCAAGGAAGATACCGAAATCAGTCACCGAAGTCACCTTGCCGGTGATCAGGGTACCAGGAGCGTAGCGGGTAGTGATGGTTTGCCAGGGATCAGCAGCCAACTGTTTGACACCCAAGGAGAAACGCTCGTTATCCTGATCGATATTGAGAACAACCGCCTTAACCAGATCGCCCTTCTTGTAGAGTTCGGAAGGATGCTTGATGCGCTTGGTCCAGGACAGGTCGGAAATATGCACCAGGCCGTCAATACCTTCGTCAACACCGACAAAGATGCCAAAATCGGTAATGTTCTTGACCTGGCCTTCGATGATGGTTCCGATGGGGAACTTCTCTCCGATAACTTCCCAAGGGTTGCGCTCGATCTGCTTCAGGCCGAGAGAAATACGACGGCTCGGAGTATCGAGTGCCAGCACGACGGTTTCGATTTGGTCTCCAACACTGAGTAGCTTATTGGGATGCTTGATGCGCTTGGTCCAGCTCAT
>CAZKQY010000258.1:0-5795 GCA_964555005.1 uncultured Syntrophotalea sp.
AAAACTTCGAGTCGATTCATAACCATTCCGCCTACGCCCTGGTGGAATATCCAGCAGCTTTTTCCGATACTTATGATGCCCCGGGCGAAGGCTAAAGGACTGATGGCAGGCCAGGTTTTGGGAATCTTTGCCAAGCAACCGGTTGCCGGTCGGGTCAAAACCCGCCTCTGTCCACCTCTGAGCCCGCAACAAGCGGCTGAGCTCTACCGCACCTGTCTGCAGGAGACGATCGTCTCCATGGCTGAAGCGCCCGCCGAGCAAGTACTCTTTTTCGCCGGCGAGCAGAGCTATTTTACAGAGACCTTTCCCGGTCTGCGCTTGATACCACAAAGCGACGGCGACTTGGGCCGCCGCCTCGACCGGGCCTTTGCCCAACTCTTTGTCGAAGGCTGCAGTTCGGCAGCCCTGATCGGCTCCGACAGCCCGGACCTTCCCCTGTCGCTAGTTGCCGACGCCTTCACCGCCCTGAACAATTACGACCTGGCCGTAGCACCGGCTCTGGACGGCGGCTATGTACTCATCGGCCAAAGCAGCCATAATCCTGAACTGTTTCGCGACATGCCCTGGAGCAGCGCCGACCTCTGGTCAGCTACCCGCCAACGGGCAGAACAGCTCGGTTTGAGCTGCCAAGAGTTAGAATCCTGGGACGATCTCGATGATCTGGCCAGCCTGCAGCGCCTCTGCCAGCGCAATCTCGCATCGCCTACGGCTCAACTCGCTGGCCGTATTTTTGCAGACTCCTCTGCTCGTTCCAACTGAACCCAAAACTAAAACTAGACCACAAACCGACCCATTCCATATCCGACAGGCCTGCAAGGCAGTTGACTTGCCCCAACTGAATGGCAGATAATTGTTCCCGGTTCTACCCCATCCTTTAAAGGAGGCAATCCCTTGGATCTGATTCTCAACGCCGGCCCAGTGGTCAAGCTGGTTTTACTGGTTCTGGCCTATTTTTCCGTGGTCTCTTGGGCCATCATTTTCTTTAAATTTCGGGTTATCCATCGCGCCACTCGCGATTCAGCCCGTTTTCAAAATTTTTTCTGGGCCAAGAAGCGCTTCGACACTATCAGCCAGGGGCTGAAAAACTACCAGTATTCACCCCTGACCGTATTGTTTCGCGAGGGCTACCAGGAACTGCTGCGCAACCAGAGCGACCGTAATGTCGACGAAGAAAGCCTCTTTACGACCGAACTGGGCCAGAGCGAAAACGTGGGACGCGCCCTGCGCCGAGCCACTACCCTGGAGCAACAGCGCCTGGAAAAGTTTCTGACCTTTCTGGCTACTACCGGATCCACCGCCCCTTTCATCGGCCTCTTCGGTACCGTCTGGGGCATCATGGATAGCTTTCAGGGCATCGGCCAGACCGGCAGCGCTTCGCTGGCGGTAGTTGCTCCCGGCATCTCCGAGGCCCTGATTGCCACCGCCATCGGCCTGGTAGCGGCAATTCCGGCGGTAGTTGGCTACAACCACTTCGTCAACAAAGTCAACCTGCTCACCGGCGAGATGGACAATTTCAGCCAGGAATTCCTCAACATCGTCGAACGCATGGCGCGGAGGGGATAAATGGAAGTCGGCCAACGTAACGGCGGCAGCCGCAGCACCCTATCTCAAATCAACGTCACCCCCTTTGTCGACGTCATGCTGGTGCTGCTGATCATCTTCATGGTCACTGCGCCGATGATGGAGCAGGGGGTCGAGGTCAACTTACCGGAGGTGGCGGATTCTCCCGGCCTTGAGTCCGTCAAAGAACCGCTCATCGTTACGGTCTCTCGCAGCGGTGCCATTTCCATCGGCCAAACCAAAGTGGAAAGCGTGGCCAAATTGATGCCCGTTCTACAGCAGATTCTCAAAACCCGCAAAGAGAAGGAGGTCTTTCTGGAAGCTGACCGTGACGTTCCCTATGGTAAGGTGGTGCAGGTCATGGCCGCCATCAAGGGGGCCGGCATCAACAAACTGGGCATGGTTTCGCAACCGCCCGAGCCGGCGGCTAAACGATAGCTTTGCAGAATCACCATGGTTGACAACCACTTTCAACGCCGGGGAGCAGATTTTCACCCCGATCCAAAAATCGGCCGCCTGGTGCTGCTATCGCTGATCCTGCACCTGGTTTTGGTGCTGGTTTTCGCCGGAACCTTCGGCCATCACAGCCAAGTGCCCAAGCGCCCGGTCTATTACGTCGACCTCACCCAGATGCCAGTGGCCAACCCCCGCGCCGGACGTCCCGATGGCCAGAGCGGCGCTCTCAAGGCTGTTAAACAGAGCACTCCGACTCCAGCTCCAGCCAAACAAATAGCGCCAACAGTCAAAAAGGCCGTTGTGCCGTCCCCCGCCAAAAAAGCAGCCAAGCCAAGCAAACCGGCCACCAAACCGGCAACAAAGAACGTCGCCAAAACCGTCACCAAGGCCCAGCCGGTCGCCAAAACAGCCAACACCGCCAGCCAGGCGTCCGCTAATAACGACACAAACTATCAGACGGCCATGAACGCCGTGGACAAGATACGTCGTAACCGGGAAATGGCAGACCTCAAAAACAAACTTGCCGCCATGGCCAGCAGCGACAACAGGACCGGCACGATGACTGACGGTGGATCCAACGCCCCTCTCGGCATGCCCGACGGAACCGGAGATCAGACCGGGGTCAGTCAGGAACGCTGGTTGCAAGCAAGGCTAACGCAGAACTGGAGCCTGTCCAAGTATCAGGTCGTGCGTCGAGATCTGGAAGCGCGAGTGCGCATAACCTACAACGCACAGGGCACACTGACCGGAAACAAGTTTCTTAAACCCTCCGGTGACAGCACCTTCGACGACTCGGTCACCCGGGCTATCCTCATGAGCCGACAACTGGAGTTCAAACCGGGCCGGCAACTGGAAGTAGATGTCACCTTTAACCTTAAAGACCTGATGGATTGAATCAATGCGCTTATTTGTCCTGTTCAGCCTGATTTTTCTGTTGTTTACCGCACCGGCGACGGCCGATATCGAGATTAGTGCCCCCGGCCGGCAGACCATCCCCCTGGCCTCAACCAAACTGCTGGCCCAGGGCATGGTTCCGGCGCAGATCGTCAATGACTTTGACCAAACCCTGAACGATGACCTGCTGCTATCCGGCCTGTTCAACCTGGTAGCACCCGAGTCCTTTCTATCCGATGCCCTCCGAACCGGTCTCAACAGCAGCCAGGTCGATTTCGGCCAGTGGCGACTGCTCGGGGCCGAAGTGGTCGCCAAAGGCGTCTGCCGCCTGGAAAATGGTAAGCTTATTATCGAAGCTCGCCTGTTTGATGTCGCCCACCGGCGACTGTTGACCGGACGCCGCTATATCGGCGCCCAAAGCGATGTCAGACGTATGGCCCATCGTTTTGCCGATCAAATATTAAAAAGCCTGACCGGAGAAGAGGGCCCCTTCAACAGTCGCATCGCCTATATCAGCAATGTCAGCGGCCATAAAGAGCTGTACATGATGGACGTTGACGGGCGCAATGCAGTTCGCCTCACCAACCACAACTCCATCGTTCTTAATCCCGACTTTTCCCCGACCAGCAAAGAATTGCTGTTCACCTCTTACCGGGCCGGCAATCCCGATCTTTATCGCAAAGAAATTTATTCGGGTCGGGAAGCCCGCCTTTCCGCACGCAAAGGGCTCAATATTGCTGGCCGTTTTCGGCCCGATGGCCGGGAAATTGCTTTAACACTATCGAAGGATGGCAACTCGGATCTGCATCTATTGGGAACTGATGGCAGTCACCATCGTCAGGTTACCAACCATTGGAGTATCGATGTCGATCCAAGCTGGAACCCGGCAGGTGATAAACTAGCTTTTGTCTCTGACCGTCAAGGCAATCCACAGATCTTTATCTTCGACATCTTTACCAAACAAGTAAAGCGACTTCCCACTACCGGCAAGTACAACGCCACTCCGGCCTGGAGTCCTAAGGGTGACCGTATCGCTTTCAGTCGTTTGGAACAGGGCCACTTTGATATTTACACTATTGCCGCAAATGGCAGCGATGAACGCCGCCTGACCTTTGGACCAGCCAACAATGAGCATCCACGCTGGAGTTCTGATGGCCGCTTTATCGTCTATTCGTCGACTCAGAGCGGGGCCAAGGCCATTTACATCATGCGCACCGATGGCAGCGGAGTCACTCGTATTTCACCGGCTGGTGGCGATTGCAACCATCCGGCCTGGTCGGGCCCCTGGTAACGATTGATGGCTTAGCCAGCCAATAATATTTTTGCAAATGCATCATAGATTGTCTTTCAAATTTATTTCTGTATAATGAAAACCATGCAAAGGAGGCCAATAAAGGCTTTCCCTTTTGCCAGCAATCAAATCATAAAGGAGTGGATCAAAATGAAATCTTTTTTTAAAAAAACTATGTTGCAAGGGGTATTGCTACTCAGCGTAACGCTTCTGTTCGCCGCCGGCTGTGCCAAAAAACCGGTTGCCACCGCAACCGCATTACCAAAAACCACCGTCAGCGAAGACCTGGGCCAGGACATGCTACAGACCGAGGGCGTGGATGAAATGGCCCTTGCCGAAAGTGCCATCGAAGAGGGTAACTCAGAATTTGCTGTCGCCACCACCGCAGTTCCGGCTCTGCAAAGTATCTCTTTCGAATTTGACCAATACACTCTGAGTGCCGAAGCTCAAGATGTGCTGGTTAGCAACGCGGCCTACATTCAAGCCAACCCCGGGCAGAAGATCCGCATTGAAGGCTACTGCGACGAGCGAGGCTCCGACGAATACAACTTGGCCCTCGGTCAACGCCGGGCCCTGGCAGCCAAGAACTTCCTGACCTCCCTGGGTATCGATCCGATGGTCCTTTCCGTCATCTCCTACGGCGAGGAAATGCCTCTCGACCCGACTGCCAGCGACGAGGCCTATGCCCTCAACCGCCGTGCCGAGTTTAAAGCCGAACGCTGATCAAACTGTCTGACCTCGGCCGCAGAGCAAATTGTCTGCGGCCGACTATTTTTTGTTTTGAAGGAGAAGTGACCGTGATCATTTGGAAAAGACTATTTCCGATTCTAGTGCTCATCGCCCTGTTGGCCGGTTGCATTCCCACCCAACGTCAACTGACCATGGAGCGGGATTTAGAAGAGATGAAGCGGCGCCTGGCAGCATCAGAGCGGGCCCTGGCCAGCCAGCAAAATCAGCGCGGCGGCGAAACCCGTGACCGTCTCGAAGCCCTCGGCCGCAGTCAAGCCGAACTTCAGGTCGGCCTCGACGCCATGCGCCTCGAAGTTCAGGCCCTCAACGGCCGGATGGCTGACCTGTCTCAGGCCGACAACGAATTGCGTGACGAACTCTCCTTGGTGCGGGACGATCTTGGCCTGAAGATTTCCGCCATCGAAAACCAACTGACCAAGCCAACAACCAAACTTCAGCCCACCCAAACCCCGGTTGCCGAATCCCCCGAAGACCTCTACCGCCGCGCTGTAGCCATGATTCGCACCGAAGAACGCTATGTTGAAGGACGGGACCTGTTGCAGCGTTTTTTACAACAGCACCCGCAGCATTCCCTAAGCGTCAATGCCAGCTATTGGATCGGCGAAGCCTATTACGGTGAAAAGGAATACGAGAACGCCATCTTGCAATTTCAGGATGTTATCGATAAACACAGCGATCATCCCAAGGCTGCGGCCGCCCAGCTGAAACAGGGCATCACCTTTCAGACCCTGGGGGACAACCAGAGCGCCAAAGCCATCTTCAGCAAACTGGTCGAAACCTTTCCTCTTTCGGCTGAGGCCAAAGAGGCAAAACGGCGACTGGCTGCGATGTCCTAACTTCGAAA
>CAZKQY010000259.1:0-4329 GCA_964555005.1 uncultured Syntrophotalea sp.
CGTTGCCGCCCTCCTCGGTCTACCGCGGCTCTGCCCCTTCGGTAGCTAGGTGATGATTGCCGACGGTGATCTGATTGCCCTGTTCAATTCTCCAACCAAGGTGATGAAGGCGGAAAAACTTTTGCGTCAAGGGGGTTTTTCCTGCCGGCTGATTCCCGCACCACGGCAAGTGGCCGAGGGTTGCGCTCTGGCTTTACGCTTTACCGCCACCGAGCAGACAGCCGTCTTTAAAGGACTAACCGCAGCATCGGCACCCTGCCCGCCGGAACCCTTCGGGTCAGCCCGGAACTGTTCAATACGGCAGCGGACATCGACGCATTACTCAGCGCCTTGCACCGCATCCTCTGCACCGAACCAACCGTATCGACCTGATGAGACTCTAAACAGGAGAAAAGCCCATGCATCTGCAATGGAAAATACTGGCCATATTACTGCTGCTTTTCAGCGTCAGCCCGGAACTGCCTATGGGAAAAGTGGAGGCCAATGAAAAAACAACCTTGTGCATCTCTGCCGGTGTCGGTCTCAAGGACGCGCTCTATGCCATTCAACAGGCCTACGAACAACAGCAACCGGCGGTCACCATCGAGTTTAATTTTGCCGCCTCAGGCTTTTTGCGCAAACAGATCGAGCAGGGAGCACCGGTCGACCTGTTTCTCGCCCCTGGTCGCCAACACCTACAAGCTCTCCTCGACGGTGGCTTTACCGATAAGGAACATAGCTGCGCTCTGCTCGGCAATGAACTGGTGCTCATCGTCTCCCGGGAAAAGCAGCATCAGATCAAAGGGTTCGCCGATCTCAACGATGGAGCTGAAACTATCGCCATCGGCATGCCGAAATTGGTACCGGTCGGCCGCTACGCTCAGCAAACTTTGAGTCACCTTGGTCTATGGAATTCTCTGCTACCGCGCATGGTCTATGGTAAAAGCGTTCGCCAAGTACTGGCCTATGTCGATTCGGGAAACGCCGATGCCGGCCTGATCTTCGCATCCGACACCAGTCTGCTCCAAAGTGCCACAGTCGCCGCCGTCGCACCAGACAACAGCCACGACCCCATTATCTTCTCTATGGCAGCCATTCGAGACAGCCGTCAACCAAAAGCCCTGGCGGAGTTCATGACTTTCCTGCAAAGCCGGCAGGCTGCAACAATCTTTGCCAGTCAAGGATTCATTCCTCTGGTTACGCCAGAAAAACCTTAAGCCGTCTACAAAAGAACTTCCTGGTTCGTGCTAATCTTCCGTCTCTGCAATTCCAACATATGAAATAGCTGCCAACAACAAAAGGCCCCACCGCTCAGCATGCGGTCGGGCCTTTTGTTGTTGTTTTTATAAAACTTACTTAATGCTGGCGCAGAAGCCCTCAATATAGAAAAATTGTTCCTTCAGGGCAACTCAGGAAAGGGACTGACGACCTTCCAGACGCCCTGCTTCATCCCTTCGCCCAACTGATAGACCCACTCCTGCTTCAGGCGGTATTTCTTTACCACCATCGACGGCAGCCGGTAATATTCGAGCAGGATCACTGTATCGGCCTGTGTTTTGTCATCACTGAGGTTCACCGACTGAGCCTCAACGCCGACGAAGTGCAGGTCCTCGTCGGCCTGGCAGCTCTCAAGATAAGCTTCCCTCTGCTCGGGCATCAGGTAGCGGCCGGCGCCGTTACAATCCTGCCAGCGCAGTCGTTGAGCGAAATCGTCCCGTGCATCGAGCATGGTCTTCTCCGGGCGTACAGCCAAGCTACAGGAAGAAAGCAGAACAACCATCAGCAACATCGAGAATACTCGGCCTGATTCTATCATCGGATCCTACCTCCTTGTGGCATCCGGGGCGAAAGTCCTCGACGTCCTTCAGCCAAAGACAAAGCCTCTGCGGCTTTTTCGAAATTGAACCTTTCTTCGTATCGACCCAAGTGATTTACGACAATATCTACTTCGACAGTGCCCACCCGAAAACTTGTTACCCTCTGCCTGTACAACCTGCACAATCTACCATCAGGCTCTAAAAGGCACAAGACTGACGCAACAATCGGCTCCTTAACCACCACCCGGACTGACGCCCTCAAGCTGAAATAACGGCAATAAAAAACCCGCCCATTCAGGAAGAAATCCCAAACAGACGGGCTTAAATAAACCCTGCACCATATTCGTACTAAAGGTTATAAAAATGCAGTAAATAAAACTACTTAACCTATCTTATTGTCGATAAATTTGCGAGCTGCTTCAACGGCTCCAGCTTCGCCTTCCCGAGAACAGACCTTACCGCAAAAAATACCGTTAGGATCGACAATACTGGCAGCATAACCTTCCATACCAGCAACACTTGTAGTGATTTTGAAACCTTTGTACTCCATCTTTTTTCCTCCTAGGTTTGGTTGTTGTTATAGCCGAAGCCCGGCCTGATTAGCACTCATAAGCGGATTTAGCCGAGCCAAATTATAACCTGCCGTAAAAACGAAAAAAGCAAAACATCGGCCATCACTCCCCCGCGACAGAGTTGTAATTCCCTCCCTCAGCACAGTTTTATTACTACATTGGGCTTATAATTGCAAGCCGTATTACCACAAAAAAAAAGCCATGTTTCTCTCGTGATTTTGATTTCCTTCCATAAACAGTTAAATCCATTTAGTTTTCATCCGGAAACCTCCATTTTCCCCAATCTCGGCGTCATTCCGCACCCTTGCTTGATCCAGGGAAAATTTGTTTGTTTCCCATATGAAAACGACGCTATATCCATCCAACGTTTCCGTATAGAAGCTATTTACTTATTTAAGATTTTCAAAACACAGAAAAACAAGTACCTTGCTTAAACACAAGAGAAGGACATAACCTGGGACAGAGATATTCCGATCAACCCCCTTGGGGACTATCGAACTTACCATAACCGACTAAAAAATTGTCTTATCGGCCCATATTCTCGACAATTTTTACCAAATAACCCTGAAAATTCATTCCTGGCATAGGCAATATTTCTACACCACCAGCAAACGCATACTCGGCCAAATGGTGCCTTCATTTTTTACTTCCCTGCGGCTGCCACGACAATTTTCCCGTCACAATATGGAGCCCCCATGAAACGAATCGAAATCTACACCAAAGACTATTGTTCTTATTGCCAGCGAGCCAAAGAATTGCTGAAAAACAAGAAAATATCCTTTATCGAATACAACATCACCAACGATTCCGCCAAGGAGCACGAAATGCGCCAGCGTTCCGGCCGTCAGACGGTACCGGAGATCTTCATTGACAATACCCTGGTCGGTGGCTGCGACGACCTCTTTGCCTTAGAAACAGCGGGCACCCTGGATAGCCGCCTGAGTGATTAATTGCGGATATAGCGCAACAGCTCCAGAGCCAATTCGACCTTGCCGAAAGGCGGCATCAGAGTAAAGCCTCCGGCGGCCTGCCGTCCGGCATCGACCAACTCACGGGCGATGGCCATACCGGCCTGCACCCCGGCGAGGCCACTGGTGCCAACCATCCGCCGCCGCACCTCGTCGGGTAGCGAAATACCCGGCACCTCGTTATGCAGAAACTCGGCGTTGCGCTCGCTGACCAGGGGCATCAGTCCGACAAGCACCGGCACCTGCAACGGCGCCAGTCGCTCCAGCATCTCCAGCATCACTTCTGCCGAATAAACCGGCTGGGTCTCGACAAAACGAGCTCCGGCCGCCACCTTCTTCTCCATGCGACGAATCTGCCCGCTCATATCGGCCACATGGGGATTAAAGGCCGCGCCGGCCAGCATCCGGGTAGTGCCGCCAAGTTCGGCCCCAAGCAGAGTAACACCCTTGTTCAGGGCGCTGAGCAGTTGCAAAATACCGACGGAATTAAGATCAAATACACTGCTCGCCCCCCCTTCGCCACCGATCGCCACCGGGTCGCCAGTGATAGCCAGCACATTGCGAATACCGAGCAGATGCGCCCCCATCAACTCGGAATGAAGGCCGATCAGGTTTCGATCGCGACCGGTAATATGAATGATCACCTCAATACCGGCCTGCTGCTGAATCTGACTAGCCAGGGCGATGTTACCCATGCGAATACGGGCCAGGGGATTTTCGGTGAGGCTGATGGCATCAACGCCGGCTTTGGCCAGAGCCTCGGCTCCTTGCAAGACCTTGTTGCAGTCCAGGCCCTTTGGCGGGCCGAGTTCAACGGTGACAACGGGCCGTCGGCCCCAGTTATCGAGGAAGGTTCGCGACGCAACCTCTGGTTCAACCACAGCAGGCGACTCGGTCACCTGGGCGATAGGAACCGACCGTGCTATGGGCTGTAAAGCAGCCAGACTCTTGGCCAGGGCCTGAATATGCTCGGGGGTGGTACCACAACAGCCC
>CAZKQY010000260.1:0-3426 GCA_964555005.1 uncultured Syntrophotalea sp.
CCGGTCGATGCTGCCGCCGATGCCGTAAATAAAGAAGGCCAGACCGAAGATTCCGTAGACTATCGAAGGAATACCAGCCAAATTGTTGACCGCGATCCGCACCAGCCGCACCACGGTCCCATCCTTGGCATATTCACGCAGATAGATGGCCGTCACCACCCCCAGCGGAAAAGAAACCAGACTCATCAGGAAAATCAGGGTCACGGTGCCAAAGATAGCCGGAAACAGCCCACCCTCGGTATTCGACTCACGAGGCTCGCCAAAGATCAGCTCCCAAAGCTTACCGAGATAAAAATTCACCTTCTGCAGCAAGGTCATCTGGTTAGGCCGATAAAAGCGCACGATATCACTCACCGCCATAACCTTCTCACTTCCTGCGGCATCGGCGAAAGTGGCGGTGACCTGCGATAGTTTCTCCATCTGAGCGGCCTGCAGCTTCAGCACCTGCGTGAACTTTCCATCGAGTTGCTGTTGCTGATCGGCAAGTTGCTGCAACTCCGGATCATCGACCGCCGCGCCGCGATAAATCAGCTTGTCCATCTTTCTGCGCAACCGGGTCGATTGCCCATTGAGCCGGCTCAGTTGCTCAGAGAGTTTTTCGAGCTTGTCTTGTTTCTGCTGTTCAACATATCGATGGGCCTCGTTCAAGCGCTGCCAGGGATTCAGTTGGGCCGTGGCGTCTAATTCCGGAGTCTGAACCGCGAGTAGACGACCATAAAAATTGCCATATTCCTGCCGTTCCAGAACCACCGCATCATCGGGACGATCGAACCGATCGATATCACTCTCATCCACCCAGCGAAAATCGAGGCCGTAAAGATCGCGGTTGCCTATCTTAAACTGCAGCCGCTCCCCCTCGCCCTCATATACGGCCTCACGGCGGGTGACCTCCCCCATCAAATGCGTGCCATCCTTGAGATGCGCCTCAGCCACGGCTGAGGGCCAGAAGACACCCATCCCGTTGACAATCACGACGCCAATCAGCACCACTGCCAACGACAGGATAAGGGTCAACGCGGCGGCGGTCCCCCATACACAATGTTCACCTCTACGCCAGAAATTGCTCATAAAACGTCCTGTATCCGTATTTTCGCCAGCAAATAAAATCTAAAGACGGCCCCTTCGCTATCCGCTTAGAAACGGCCATACTTTTTCCGTAACCGCTGCCGAACGACTTCCGCCACGGTGTTGAGAACAAAAGTCATGAGAAACAACAGCACCGCCGACAGAAAAAGCACCCGATAGAGGGTTCCGCTATGCGGGGCCTCGGGGATTTCAACGGCGATATTCGACGACATGGGCCGCATACCGTTGAATATGCTCAAATCCATGATGGCCGTATTGCCCGTGGCCATCAACACGATCATGGTCTCGCCAATGGCCCGCCCGAAACCGATCATGGTACCGGCAAAGATGCCGGGGCTGGCCGAGGGCAGAATGACCCGCTTGACGGTCTGCCAGCGACTGGCTCCCAGGGCCAGGGAGGCCGCCCGCAGGCTCTGAGGTACATTGGACAGGGCATCCTCGGCAATGGTGAAAATAATCGGAATGACCGCAAAACCGAGAGCGAAGGAGATAACGATATTGTTGCGAGGATCGTAACGAGTGCCTGCTTCGGTAAACAGCCAGAGCTTGAAATCGCCACCAAAAAACCAGCTTTCCACCACCGGGCCAAGCCACAGGGCGCAGGCCACTCCCGCCACCAGCACCGGCGCCAGCAGCAGAAACTCGTGACCCTTTGCGATGCGTTTACACCAGGGGCGGTTACGCACCAGTTGCCAGAGGACCAGAGCCAGCAACAGAAAGGTCGGAATAAACAGCACACTGAGAAACAGGGCCGTGATCGATTTTTCCAGCAGCGGGGCGAACCACAGGGCAGCGAGAAAACCGATAATCACTGAGGGAACGGAAGCCATTATTTCTACCGCCGGCTTGATCAGTCCGCGTAGCTTTTCGCTACCAAACTGACTGGTGTAGATCGCTCCAAGCAGCGCCAAAGGCACGGCAAAGAGCATGGCGTAAAAGGTTCCTTTGATGGTACCGAAAATCAAGGGAGTCAGGCTGAACTTGGGCTCGAAATCGTCGCTGGCCGATGACGATTGCCAGGCATAAGCGGGTTTATCGTAACTTTCGTACCAGACTTTGCCGAAGAGAGTCTTCCAGCTCACCTCCGGGTGGGGATTGTGCATCCGCCAGGAAACGGCACGACCTTGACTATCGATTCCCACCAGACCGTCGCCCCGGCCGGATAAAGCCACATGAGACAGAGGACCGACCTTGGCCAAATTGAGCAGATGGCGTTCGCTGGTCATATGATCGAGATGAACGGTCCCTTGATCGTCGATACTGAGCAGGCTTTTATTACGTAAAGAAGGCAATAGGCTGACAACCGGACCGTTGTGGGAAGTCAGAGTATGAATCCGCTGCAGACGCTGAACCCCACCGGAAGACTCGCTGGCCACCGGAAACCAGGTGGTCACCCCCCCTGCGCTATCTCCCACCGCCAGAGAGATATCCCCAAAAACCAGACACAAAGCGGTAATCGCCCGCCGGTCGGTAAAGGCCGGCAGCCTATCCAACAGTTTTGGTTCTTCGGGGTCTGAGATGTCCCAACGCAGCAGGGTGCCCTGGTCGGTACCGGCATAAAGAGTTGCACCGTTGATGTCCAGGGTCAGAGCGGTGATCTGCTCCCGGGCCAGCCCAGAATTTAAATGGTAATCATAGATCTCGGTCTCCAGCCCGCCGAACAGGTCCTCGACGGTGACCCGCTGTTCGACTTGCAGCAGACCGTTGGCCAGCAGACTGACCCGTACCTGGCTGTCTTCGGCCAAACTGCGGGCCGTGAAACGCTTAGGCAGGCCGTTGGCTAAGGGCTTCATGCCGGCCAGGCGCACAACCTGACGCTTAAAGGATCGTTGCCCCTCGGCATCAAAATGAACCGGGAAACGGACCTCCTCCATGGTCAGAGAACTGTCACTCCAGAGCAGATTGAAACGCCGCGGACCACCGCGCTCGACATCGACCAGCGACAATCCCTCGGTAGGCGGCAATAAGGCAACTGTTTCCAGTAGCTCGCCACTGGCGGCGCCATAAAAAGCCACCGAACCATCGCTTTGCAGGGTAAAGACACTTTCCAGGTAATCGTCAACTCCCGTTTGCATAACCGTGGCGCCTGAGGCGCTGGTCACGTCGACCAAGGCCTGACGCTCAACGGAGGGCGACTGAAAAAGTGGAAAGGTTACCCGTGCGATCAGAAACAAAATCAACACCACACTGAAAATGACCGCCACCCCGCCAAAGGAGATGACGTATCGGGCAATCCGGTCCCAGCGTTTAATTTTCTTCAGATGTTTTTGGTTCATCATCCCCATCCAGGGCCATGCATAAAAATAGTTCTGCTCGCCAGCCCTTATGGCTGGCGAGCAG
>CAZKQY010000261.1:0-6047 GCA_964555005.1 uncultured Syntrophotalea sp.
GCTTTGTCGTCCCCACGGCAAACAAACAATCATTTACCCTGAGCCCCGCGGCGGCTATAATGGCTTCTCATTCTTTTCTAAAGGGCCTGACATGCGCTGTATCCTGCTTCTTCTCGATGGTCTCGGTGATCGCAGTCATTCAATCCTTGGCGGCAAAACACCCCTGCAGGCGGCCCACACCCCCAACCTAAACAAAATTGCCGCCCTCGGCATGAGCGGGCTGTTTCACCCCCACCTGCAAGGGACGGCCCTGCCGAGTGAACTGGCCCATTTTCTGATGTTCGGCTACCGGCTGGAAGACTTTCCGGGGCGCGGCGCGGTGGAAGCGCTAGGCGAAGGGCTCGATATTCGGCCGGGCGACGTGGCGCTGCTGGCCCGCATCTTCTCGGTAGCACAGGAACAGGAAGACCTGGTGCTTCGTCACGAAAATCCCGATCTGAACCGGAAGGACTGTCGGCTGCTGCATAAAGCGGTGGGCAGTTTTACCCGTCACGGCATTGAAGGAGAATTTCTGCCTACCGGCGGCATCGGCGGCATCCTGCGACTACGCGGGGAAGTCTCGAAATTCGTCACCGATTCGAACCCGATCACCGAAGGGCGCCCCCTGATGGAGGTTCTTCCGCTACGAGCCCAAGTGGACGATCTTCGCACCCAAAATACCGCCCAGTTTCTCAATGACTATCTGCGCTGGAGCTATCGCACCCTCTCGCAGCACCCCCTCAACAGCCAGCGCCAGCAGCAGGGGTTACCCGCCATCAATGCCGTCGGCACCCAGCGGGCCGGCATGCTCAGCGAGCTCCCTTTTTTCACTACCAAATGGGGCCTCAGAGGGTTGATGATCGCCGCCGGCGCTCTTTATCAGGGGATCGGCCAGGTGGTTGGCATGGCTACCCGCCGGGTCAAAGACACCGACGACCCAAGGGGCGACCTGCGTCAGCGCCTCGAAATGGCCTACCAAGCCACCGATTACGACTTCATCCACGTTCATACCAAGGTCGCTGACCAAGCCGGTCACAGTGGCAACCCGCTGCGCAAACAGCAGGTGATAGAAGCCATAGACGCCGCCCTTGCCTATGCCCTTGACAGCATCGTCTCCGATGACGAGGTCCTATTTATCATTACCGCCGATCACTCCACCGCTGCGTCGGGCACCATGATCCATAGCGGCGAGACGGTCCCCCTGGTTATGACCGGAAAGTACATCCGGCGCGACGCCGTGGAGACATTTAATGAAATAAGCTGCGCCGGCGGTGGGCTCAGCCTGGTGCGGGGACAGGAACTCATGTACCTGATCCTGAACTTTCTCGACCGGGGAAAACTCTGGGGGCTCATGGATTCAGCAGACGACCAACCCTTTACACCGGGCACCTCGACGCCTCTACGGCTCGACTGAACCGCAGACTTCAATTCTGCCGCCCCGATTCGCAACCAGAAAATCCCCGTGCTGAACAGGTCTATGCTGCCAGGACAATGAGGAGGGATTGAGAACGATGAAGAAACGGCTTCTGAATGTCGAAACCGGAGTTATCCACGGCCGGTTTCAGGTCCTGCATAAGGACCACCTCGCCTATCTTCTGGCGGGAATATCCCTCTGCCGCCACCTGGTGGTGGGGATCACAAACCCCGACCCGATCCTGACCAAGGAGGAGTCAGCGGACCCGCAACGAAGCGATCCCCTTGCCAACCCCCTCACCTATTTCGAACGCTACCTCATGGTACGGGCGGTCCTAGAGGAGGCGGGCATCGAGGCGTCACGCTATTCAGTGGTGCCGTTTCCCATCAACCTGCCCGAGCTCTATAAATTCTATGTGCCCCTCGATGCAGTGTTTTTTCTATCGATCTATGACGATTGGGGAAAGCGAAAACTGGAATACTTTACCTCCCTCGGCCTGGCAACTCACGTCCTCCGTGAGGTACCCACCGCCCAAAAAAGCCTGAGCGCAAGGGACATTCGCCGCCGGATATCCCGAAACGAGCCATGGCAAGACGTCGTGCCCCCTGGCGTAACCAGACTCATGCAGCAATGGGCCATTCCTCAGCGCCTGCAGGCAATGGAAAAGACTTCTTGAATGCCCGGCGAGGGAATCGTATCCTCTGAATCTGGCCAACATCAGCCAGAACCATTATCGACAAAACCGATAGCGCCCTCAATTTAGATTAATAATTACAATTAGACATAAATGGATGCATTTGTTAGCTTCCCATTCTAACAATTCTTTTTTTAATGGAGGAACAGATGAAGAAGTTGTCACTTATCAGTCTGGCACTGATTGTTTCAGTTCTACTTGCCTGCTCACCGACCTTTGCAGACAGCCTGGCCCCCTTCAAGAGCGAAAAGGGGCTGTTGAAAATTTCGGGAGGAACAGCACATATCCCCGTCATGAAAGAAGCCGCTCAACAAATCATGATGGCCAATCCGGAGATTCAGATCAGCATTGCTGGCGGCGGCTCCGGCGTCGGTATCAAACAGGTCGGTGAAGGCCTGGTCGATATCGGCAACAGCGGCCGCAAAGCGACGGATGAAGAAATCGACCGTTATCAACTCAAGCTGTACCAATGGGCCATCGACGGCGTAGCGCCGGTGGTGAATCCCCAAAACAGGGTTAAGAGCCTGACCCAAAGCCAGATGATCGAGATTTTTTCCGGCAAACTGAACAACTGGAAGCTGCTGGGCGGAGTAGATCGCACCATCAACATCTATACCCGCGATGCAGCGAGCGGCACTCGCGAGGTATTCTGGAAAAAGGGCCTGAACAAAAGATCTATCAGCTCCAGCGCCAACGTAGTTATTTCCAACGGTGCGATGAAATCAGCCATTGCCCAGGATCCCTATGGCATCGGCTACGTGTCCGTGGGCCACATCGATGAAATGGTATCCCCCGTCGCCCTGGACGGTGTTGTGCCGACCATTCAAACCGTGCAAGAGGGAACCTACAAAGTCGCCCGCGGGCTGTACAGCAACACCAAAGGTGAGCCGACGGGCCTGACCAAGAAGTTCATCGATTTTCTCTATACGGCTGAAGGAAAACAGATCATTAAAAAGCAGGGATTCATCCCCGCCCAATGAAAAGATACAGAGAGCTGATTGCGGAGAGGTTCTTTCTCCTCTCCGCCTTGGCCAGCTCTTCGATCACCGTAGCTATTCTGGCATTCATGGTATTTATGGGCCTTCCCCTGCTGAAGCAGGGGGGGCTTCATCAACTTTTACTAAAACCATGGGCACCCTTCCAGGGATCATTCGGCATCTATCCGATGATCATGGGTACCGCTGCCATTTCTCTGCTGAGCCTGTTGTTCGCCTTCTTCTTAAGTCTCGGCTGTGCCTTTCTGATCGGCTCCATCGCGCCGCAACCCATCAGCAAGGGATTCCGGCGTTTGATCGAGCTGATGACCGGCATCCCCACGGTCATTTACGGTTTTGTGGGCATTTTTCTTTTGGTCCCCATCGTCCGGGAACTGTTTGGGCACGGCTCGGGCCTGTGCATTCTTACCGCGGCCCTGGTGCTCGGCATCATGATTACGCCCACCATGACCCTGTTTTTCTGCGACAGTTTTGACCGCATCCCCCGGGCTTATCTGGATGCCGCCGATGCCTTGGGCGCAAGTCCCGTACAAAAACTGCTCTATGTCATTCTGCCCGCCGCCAAACATGGCATGCTCAACGGGGTCATCCTTTCACTGGGACGGGCCGTGGGCGATACCCTCATCGCCCTGATGCTGGCGGGCAATTCGGTGCGGGTTGCCGAATCGGTCTTGGAGCCGGCCCGAACCCTTACTGCCCATATCGCCCTGGTCATCGCAGCGGATTACGAGAGTCCCGAATTCCGATCCATTTTCGCCTGCGGTGTGGTGCTCTACCTGTTCACCATGGCAGCGACTTTTCTGGTTCGCTACCTGAGCTTCAACAAGGACCAAACGGTTTGAGATACCGCAGCCTCGAGGGCCTGACTATCATCTTTTCCTGGCTGGCCGGCTTACTGCTGCTGAGTGCGGTCAGCCTGCTCCTCGGCTACCTGTTCATCAACGGCTATAAATCCGTCAATCTCACCTTGGTCTTCGGTGAAGCATCCCCCTTGCGGGCCATTCTTCTCCAAGAAAGGGTTTTTAACGGCCTGTTCCCGGCCATTGTCGGCACTCTGGTCCTGGTCCTGCTGTCTGTTATCTGGGCCATCCCCATCGGCATGGCGACGGGCATCTATCTGGCCGAATATGCCGGTACCCAAGCCAAACGCGCATTAGATGCTTTTTTTGACGTTTTATCCGGCATTCCCTCCATTGTGATCGGGCTGTTCGGTTTTGCCTTTGCCGTTTTTCTGCACAAACACTATTCCGACCGCATCGGCCCCTGTCTGCTCATATCGAGCATTGCCCTCTCTTTTCTGGTGCTGCCCTATATCATTCGCACTACCCAGGCCTCCCTTGAAGGCATCCCACAGGAGACCCGCCTGACTGCCCTGGCCTTGGGAGCCACCAAGTTTCAGAATATTTTCCTGGTCCTGATCCCCCGTTCTCTTTCAGGAATCATGAGCGGGATCATCCTCGCTATCGGCCGCTGTGCCGAAGATACCGCCGTCATCATGCTGACGGGAGCCGTCGCTTCCACCGGTCTGCCCCGGTCAATTTTTGCCCAGTACGAAGCCCTGCCCTTTTACATTTATTATATTTCGTCCCAATACGCCGACCGTGCCGAACTGATGCAGGGATATGGCGCCTCGATTATTCTCCTTCTGCTGTGTGCCGTGCTGTTTTCGGTAGCCTACGGCATTCGTAAGGGCCTGACCCACTTCGCCCTTTACAGACCATGAGCCTGCTATGACTCCGAATATCAAGATACGCATTGCCAACCTGAAATTTTCCTACCGGGACCGGATCATTCTGAAAAACGTCAGCGTGAATTTTGTGGAAAATACAATTACCACTCTCATTGGATCGTCCGGGGCCGGTAAATCCACCTTTCTCATGACCCTTAACCGCCTCTGGGAAAACATTCCCACTGCGAAAATGCAGGGCTCAGTAGAAATCAAACTTCAGGATAATTTTCGGAATATCTACACCCCCGATCTAGCCGTGACCGCATTGCGAAAAATGGTGGCCATGGTATTTCAGGTGCCCAACCCGCTGCCCATGAGCGTTCGTAAAAATGTCGCCTTTCCGCTCAAACTCAGTGGCGAAAACAACCGAGAGTTTATGAACGAAAAAATTGAAAAGGCCCTTAAAATGGCCAATTTGTGGGATGAAATAAAGGACCGCCTCAACGACGACGCTCGCACCCTTTCCGGCGGACAGCAACAACGACTCTGCATCGCACGGGCTCTGGTTCTTGAGCCTGAAGTGTTGCTTCTGGATGAGCCCACCTCGTCGCTGGATCAGGCTTCTACGGCGGTTATCGAAGACCTTCTACTCCAGCTGAAAGATCGTCTGACCATCCTGATTGTGTCCCATCATCCAGAACAGGTGAAACGAATCGCGGACAAGGTCGTTGAATTCACCGACGGCAGCATCATTACCGTCCCCTGACTAAAGGAACCTCTCCATGTTGTGCCTTGACATTCCTCATCGAGACCGCCTTGATATTGCCCATGTCATCTTGGATTTCAATGGCACCATCGCCACCGATGGCCAACTGATCTCCGGTGTTTCCGGCAGGATTAAGGCGCTGTCTTCCCAGGTCACCGTTCACGTCATCACCGCCGACACCAATGCCACTGCCCGCGCCCAATTGCAGGGCGTTGCCTGCACCTTGAAAATTATCGACGCCGATCGGCAAGATCAAGCCAAACTTGAATACGCCCAGAGCTTAGGGCTGGAAAGCGTGCTGGCAATCGGCAACGGCAGTAACGACTTGCTGCTGTTGCGGCAGGCGGCCTTAGGCATCTGCCTGATTCAGCGGGAAGGAGCGGCGATCCCTACACTGCAGGCCGCTGACCTGGTCTGTGTCGATATCAACGATGCCCTGGACCTGCTGTTACGTCCCCATCGCTTAACCGCCACCCTGCGAACCTGATCGGGGCGCCGGCTGCACGAAGGGCGAGAGGAAGAAGAGAGAG
>CAZKQY010000262.1:0-2377 GCA_964555005.1 uncultured Syntrophotalea sp.
CAGGACCTTCGGCAATCGGCGCCTCTTCAGCAACATCGACAGCAGAAGCCTCTTCAGCATCAGCGGCAGGCACCTCTTCAGCAGGCACCTCGGCAACGATTTCAGCCCCTTTAGGAAGCAAAATAGTCTGAAACTTGATAATCTTCTCATCCAGGCGCAGACGTCGCTCAAACTCGGCAATTACCGTAGCACCGGCTTCAAAGGTTACCAAAACATAACTACCGCGGGTCTGCTTCTTGACCGGATAGGCGAGCTTGCGCGCGCCCCACTCTTCCACCTTCAGGATGTTGGCATCCTGTTCGATCAGAATGTTTTTGAACTTTTCCAGAATGGCGGCGTAGTCATCACCGACCACCTCCGGATGTACAATGAAAATGTGTTCGTAAGTACGCATGTTCGACGTTCTCCTCTAGAGTTAGAGCCCCGAAACCAATTCGGAGCAAGGAGCGAGCACTATGCCCAGAAAAAACAGAACTTTATTTAGTAACATAATCGCCTCGAGTTTACAATGCTTATTCCCAAAACGATTGCAACTGGCCAGGTTAGTGTCATGTCATGTGTGAAGGGTCTGGTAAGTCGCCGTAATTTTTTCCCTGATCAATGAAGAAAAATTCTCGACTAGCCATAGCTTAATCGGGATTTTTTTGAAGCAGAACAGGGTAAAAAGGACAAGACTTGGCCGGACACAGCACGCATGACGCGACACTAAACATTAAACCGGAAATGCATCACATCGCCGTCTTTAACCAAGTATTCTTTGCCCTCAAGGCGCATCAGACCCTTTTCCTTGGCGCCAGCCTCACCGGAGGAGGCAATAAAGTCATCGTAGCCGATAACTTCAGCCCGGATAAAGCCTTTTTCAAAATCGGTATGAATCACACCCGCTGCGGCAGGAGCTTTAGAACCTACCGTAACGGTCCAGGCACGAACCTCTTTTTTACCCGCAGTAAAATATGTGATCAGACCGAGCAATTTATAACCGGCTTGAATCATTCGATCGAGACCCGCCTCATGCAGTCCGAGTTCTTTGAGAAATTCAAGCTTTTCATCATCCTCAAGCTCCGCCACCTCGGCTTCAATTTTGCCGCAGATCGCTACAAACTCGGCACCTTCTGACTCAGCATGAGCTTTGACAAGCCTAGCAAATTCATGTTCACCGTCCAGATCGTCCTCTGCCACATTAGCCACATAGAGTACCGGCTTAATGGTAATCAGGTGCAGATCATTAATAACCTGACACTCCTCAGCACTAAGGCCCAAGGCTAGCGCAGGCCGTCCCTCGTCAAGACAGTCCCGTACCCTAATAAGAATATCAACTTCGGCCTGTAGCTTTTGATCACCGCTTTTCGCCAGTTTCTGACTGCGAGTGATCCTTTTTTCCACCGTATCCAGATCAGCCAGGTTCAACTCTGTCTGAATAACCTCGATGTCCCGCATGGGATCAACACCACCGTCGACATGCACCACATTATCGTCATTGAAACAGCGAACTATGTGGGCTATGGCATCCACCTGGCGAATATTTCCAAGAAATTGATTGCCAAGACCTTCTCCCTTACTGGCTCCCTTAACCAAACCGGCAATATCCACGAATTCAATAGCGGTCGGCAGCACCCTTTCCGGAACGACGATTGCAGCCAGGGCCTCTAAACGCTTATCGGGTACCGCCACCACCCCCACATTAGGTTCGATGGTACAGAAGGGATAGTTGGCCGATTCGGCGCCTGCGGAAGTAATGGCGTTAAAGATGGTCGATTTGCCGATATTCGGCAAACCGACGATGCCGCATTTAAAACCCATGGTATGTTCCTGAATGAAAGGCTGATGAACTAAATACTATTATTCTACAGACCCTAAATAATGATAGCCGGGAAGATCTCCCGGCTATCATTATGGTCAATAAGAGCTTTATCTACCTGATCATTACTTCCAAAACTCAACAAGCACCGGTGCAATAACCAGGGCCACAACGCTCATCAGTTTGATGAGGATATTCATGGCCGGGCCGGAAGTGTCTTTAAAGGGATCGCCAACGGTATCACCGACAACGGCAGCCTTGTGTGCATCGCCCCCCTTGACTTCGCCGTCCAATTTTCCCGATTCAATAAATTTTTTCGCGTTGTCCCAGGCACCACCGCCATTGGACATCATCAGAGCCAGCAATACCCCGGCCAGAGTGGCACCGGCGAGCATACCGCCAAGGGCTTCAATACCGATCACGAAACCAACCAGAACCGGCGCGGAAACAGCCACAACACCGGGCAACACCATTTCACGCAGAGCAGCACGAGCCGAGATATCGATGCATTTTTGCGATTCGGGCTTAACTCCGGGCTTGCCTTCCAACAGACCCGGAATTTCGCGGAACTGGCGGCGA
>CAZKQY010000263.1:0-4468 GCA_964555005.1 uncultured Syntrophotalea sp.
AACCCGCCGCAGCAGCCGGGCCATGCAGGCCTTCAGGCCGGAAAAAACACCACCGCTGATTCCGGACGAGCTCCTCGACAACGACCTGCTCTACGCCCCCTTTGAGGGCAACGAACCGTCGGCATCGGGCCTCTAGTAGTTATTTATGAAGACTTGGAAGCCACTCGGCGAAATTCTGCAGCAGCATTGCAACGTCCCTGCCACAGCCATCGAGCAAGCCCTGGCTGCTCAGCAGCAGAGCGACCTGCGCCTCGGCGCCCTGTTGCTTCGAGCCAAGGCCATCGACTCGGCCACCCTGGCCAAGGCCCTCGCCCTGCAACTGGATCTGCCCTTTTGCGAGCAGCTTACCGAACTGGCCGAGGATGAGCTCCTCAAGCTGATCCCCATTGCCTTTGCCAAGGAACACCGGGTATTCCCCATTAACCGCAGAGAGGGTCGTCTAAAACTGGCCATTGCCGACCCCCTGGATGGCCGCGCCCTCAATGACCTAACCACCCTGACCGGCTGCCAGCTGGATATTGTTGTGGCCAGTAATGAAGAAATTCTGCGAGCTATCAACCGTAGTTACGAACAGCATGCCGGCAAGGCCCAAAACGTGGCTGAAGAAATCAGCGACAGCAGCGAAACCGGCCTGCCCGGCAAACTGGAACCGGCCGATCTGCTGGACGCTTCCGACGAAGGCCCGATCATCCGCTTTGTCAACAGCATGCTGACCCAGGCGTACAAGGAGCGGGCCAGCGATATTCACATCGAACCCTTTGAAATCGAGCTGGTGGTTCGCTATCGCATCGACGGCATCCTGTATGTAGTTTTACGTCCGCCGGCCAAGGCCCAGGCAAGCATCAACAGCCGTATCAAGATCATGGCCAATCTCAATATTGCCGAGAAACGTCTGCCCCAGGATGGGCGTTTCAGTGTACGCATCGCCGGCAAAGATGTGGATGTACGCGTCTCCACCCTACCCACCGCTTTCGGCGAACGAATCGTGCTGCGTCTGCTCGACAAATCGAACAACGTGCTGACCTTAAAAGAGATCGGCATGGGCCCCGAACTTATGCAGCGGGTTCACGGCATGATTCGTAAGAGCCACGGCATTTTTCTGGTCACCGGCCCCACCGGATCCGGCAAGACCACCACCCTCTATGCCGCTCTTTCCCTGCTCAACAGCCGGGAAAAGAACATTATTACCGTCGAAGACCCCATCGAATACCAGCTCGACGGGGTGGGTCAGATCCAGGTCAACCCCAAAATCGAGCTGACCTTCGCTGCCGGCTTGCGCTCCATCCTGCGTCAGGATCCCGACATCATCATGGTGGGTGAAATCCGCGACCGGGAGACGGCGGAGATTGCCGTTCAGTCCGCCCTGACCGGTCATATGGTCTTTTCCACCCTGCATACCAACGACGCCGCCGGCGCCCTGACCCGATTGGTAGAAATGGGTATCGAACCGTTTCTCGCAGCCTCCTCCATCGTCGGCATCCTGGCTCAACGGCTGGTGCGCAATCTCTGCCCCCACTGCCGCGAAGCCTACCAACCGAGTCCTGAGTTGTTACGGGAAGCCGGGCTGTTACAGGAACTGCCGGCTGACGGCATACTGTACCGGGCGGTGGGCTGTGATCAGTGCATGGATATCGGCTACCGGGGTCGCAGCGGCATCTATGAATTATTGACCGTCGATGAAAAGGTGCGTGATCTGTTGCTGAAGAATCAAGATGCCGGTGCCATCAAACGGGCGAGCGTAGCCGCCGGCATGACCTCCCTGCGGGAAGCCGGCATCGTCAAGGCCCTGGCCGGTGAAACGAGTATCGAGGAAGTCTTACGCGTCACCCAAGAGGAGAGCTGATCGTGCCCCGCTTCGAGTATGGTGGATTTGATGCCAGCGGTGCTAAGGTAACGGGAGCTCTTGAGGCAACCGGCCGCAGGGCTGCCTTAGAAACCCTGCGCAACCAGCAGATCTTCGCTACCGAAGTGCAGGAACTCTCGGCCAAAAGGCGCCGCACCTCATTCCGCTGGCAGCGACGGGGCGTTCCGCTACTAGAACTGGCCGCCGCCACCCGTCAGTTAGCGACCCTGTTAAGCGCCGGCCTGCCCCTCGATGAGGTGCTTTCATCCGTCGCCGAGCAGATCGAGCGGCCCACCCTGGCCCTGGCTCTTAACCGGGCTCGTGAAGAGATAGTGCAAGGCCAGTCCTTGTACAGCGCCCTGGAAGCTCAGGAGCAAATCTTCTCCCCTCTCTACGTCAACATGGTCAAGGTCGGGGAAAGCAGCGGCACTCTCGACCAGGTGCTGACTCAACTGGCCGACCTGCAGGAGAATCAGGCCCGCACCCGCAGTCGTATTCGGGCAGCCCTGACCTACCCGGCCCTCATGGGCCTGGTCGGTAGCGCCGTATTGCTCCTGCTTTTCGTCTTTGTCGTGCCGCAGATCACCCGCATGCTGGACAACCTGGGCATGGAACTGCCCCTGATGACCCGGCTGCTGATCGGTGCTGGCAAACTATTCGCCAGTAGCTGGTGGCTGTTGTTGCTGCTGGCCGGCCTTGCGGCTGTCGCACTGCGGCGCTACGCACACAGCGAAAAGGGGTCCCTGGCCCTGCACCGGCAGGCCCTGCAACTGCCCCTTATCGGACGCCTCAACCTGTTTACCGCTACCGCCCGATTAAGTCGCACCATGGCGACCCTGTTGCAAAGCGGTGTGCCCCTGCTAACGGCCCTCGACATTTCCCGAGGCCTGATCAACAACAAAATCCTGCGCCAGGCGCTGGCCGATACCGCCGTCAGTATTCGCGAAGGTGAAGGTCTGGCCGCCCCCCTTCAACGGAGCGGGGTCTTCCCCCGTCTGCTGGTACAAATGGCGGCGGCCGGTGAAAAGAGCGGGCAGCTGGAAAACATGTTGTTACGGGCGGCACAGAGTTACGAACAACAGGTGGAATTATCCATCGCCGCCCTGCTGCCGCTCCTCGAGCCACTGATGATTCTGGTCATGGGCGGCGTAGTCGGGGTCGTGGTCATGGCCATCCTGCTACCCATCTTTCAAGCCAGCCAAGGCATGGGATAGTCGGCAGGCTCAAGGTTTCAGAGTATAATTAACCCGGGAGTTAAAACAATGAATCGACATAAGAGCAACAATCAGCGAGGCTTTACCCTCATCGAAATTCTGGTAGTGGTCACCATTCTCGGCATTCTCGCCGCCATCGTGGTCCCTCGCATCCTCGAACGTCCGGAGCAAGCCCGGCGCACCAAGGCAACCGTAGACATCAAGGGGATTGAAGAGTCCCTTGGCCTGTTTAAACTCGACAACGGCTTTTACCCCTCCACCGAACAAGGCCTGCAGGCCCTGGTGACCAAACCTCAAACCGGGCGCATTCCGAGCCGTTATCCGGAAAGGGCCTACCTGAAGAAGACCCCCGTGGATCCTTGGGGAACCCCCTATGTCTATCTGTCTCCCGGCACCCATGACCAATACGATATTATCTCCTACGGCTCCGACGGCGAACCCGGTGGTGAAGAAAACGATGCCGATATTCGCAGCTGGGAGCTGGATTAGTGCTCCGCGCGGCAAATCCCGGCTACCCATTCCGATCCTTTTGGGCGCTGCCTGCGTTATGCCAAGGTGACTTAAAACAGGGGACGAAAACGGCGTTGGCAATGCTTTGGCAATACACAATATGACTCAGCATTTATGGACACCCTCAACCATACGCAACACCAACCACTCTGGGTTCACCCTGATCGAACTGGCGGTAGTCACCCTGATCATCGCCCTGTTCGCCGCCCTGACCATCCCCCTGTTCAACGGCGGAGAACACAGGGCGTTGCGTTCCACCGGCCGCCGCCTCAGCGGCATGACTCGCTGGTGTTACAACGAGGCCGCCCTTACCGGGCTGGAACACCGGTTGGTTTTTGATCTGCAGCGCCAGGTATTTTTTGCCCAGCGGTTAGAAGCCGATGGCAAACTGACAACTCTGACCGGCCCCGGCAAAGAACGGTCACCAGCCGGACAAGCCCGGATCAAGGATGTTACCCTTATCGGCCAAGGCAAATTCAGCAGCCAAACGGTCACGATTCACATTTTACCCGCCGGTTGGTTGGAAGAAACGGTCATTCATCTGGAAGCTGGTGACGAAGCCAAGTTGACCGTACGCCTGATGCCCCTCACCGGGGTCAGCGAAATCTACGATGGCTACCGGGAGTTTTGACAGGACCATGAAATGGCCTCGACGCAGCGCAGCCACAGCGGGATTTACCTTGCTCGAAGTGATGATCGCTTTGGTCATTGTGGCCACCGCGCTTATGGCCCTTCTGTCTCTGGGAAACCGCTCCATCGAAGTCCATGACCGGTTACAAAAAACCACCCGCGCGACGATGCTGGCCCAATACAAAATGGCCGAGTTTGAAACCCTCGGCCTACCCGAAGAGACTGCCGGCGAATTCTTCACGGCCCCCTTTGAAGAGTACCGTTGGTACTT
>CAZKQY010000264.1:0-5036 GCA_964555005.1 uncultured Syntrophotalea sp.
TTCGTTGGTGCTTCGGCCGCGAAACCGCCGCTGGCTGTGGCGATGGCGTCGGCATAGGGCAGATAGGGTTTGATGTCGATAATCGGTGTGCCATCAAGCAGGTCGATCCCTTTGAGATGTAAAATGACTTTGCCGGCCTGTTGTTCGATACATTTCAATTCTACGGCGGAAAGGCCGATGGGGTTGGGTCGAAAGGGGGAGCGGGTGGCGAAGACACCGAGACGGGTATTGCCGCCAAGCCGTGGTGGACGTACGGTAGCTTTCCAGCCTTGGTGTTTATTGCCATGGAACAGGAACAGTAGCCAGATATGGGAAAATCCCTCCAGACCGGTAAAGGCTTCGACCCGGTTAAAGGGGGGCAGTAATTCGAGGGTAGCGGTCGCCGATGGCACCAAACCGGCCTGGCGGGGAATGCCGAACTTCTCCTTAAAGCAGGAACGGATGGTGCCGATGGTTTCAAAATGAATATCCATGGCCGTTGTTTAGCACGAAATTAGCCGAAATGCCAGAGGCAGGGTCTGATTCATGGGCGCGTTGCAATGGGAAAAACCGATTCGATGTGCCGGCTGTTTATGTTATTATAGAGACAGTTAATTCTATAACGTCAGCAATGGCCAATTTTTAGTGCAACGACGATTCTCCGGAGAACTCCCATGCAGGACCAAAGCGCTCATCATCGAAAAGCGATGACTACTCCCTCGGAAAAGAACCAGTGTCCCTCGTACTGTTGTCTGATTTATCGACAGGGTAGCGAACGGGATAAGGAGGTTGCCCTGTATCTGGCGGCCGGTTTGGATGGGCAAGACCAGATTTTAATGATCGTCTCTGGTCCCACACAGGAAGCTTTTCGTGCCGGGCTGAAAACCCAAGGGTTTGCAACGACCGAGGCGGAGTCCAGTAATCGTCTGGTTTTTGCCACCCCCGAAGGTCTGGGATTGGTGACGGCAGCTTTTGCCGCCGATGCGGTAGCTTGCCTGGCAGCTGCCGGGCGTAAGGCAACGGCGCAGGGTTTCCGTGGTGTCCGAATCTACTGGGAAATGTCCGGTGCCATGCTGGAGAAGGACCTTGCCTGGCTGCAAGAGTGTCTGGTCGAATGTGGTCGTTTGACGATTTCTCCGGGTGTTACTTTGCTCTGTGGCTACGACCGCCGGCAGGTGACCAGCGGTCTGCTTGTAGAAGTTTTGCGTCTCTATCCGCAGATCATCTACCGGGGACAAAAAACTCATAACTGTTATTATCTGCTCCCTGATGCTAAAGAGAAATTCGCTGCAGGGGGGATATTCGGGGCTTCCGCTGAAAACTTTGGAATTCGCAGTGAAAAACGCAACAAGAGAGCTTATGGTCGCCGACAAGTTCTTGATGCCATCTTTACCGCGGCCCCTATCGGTCTGTGGATGCTCAACAAAGAGCAGCAGATGGTTTTTACCAATCATAACTTTTGTCTTGCCACGGGGGTCAGTGAAGAACAGTTTTTGCAGGCGGTCCACTATTCGACCGTTATGCCCGCTGAAGAGGCGATTGAGTGCATGCTCTCGGACGCCCAAGCGTTTGAAGCTGATGGGCCGGTGGAAAGTGAGGAGTTGATTACCTCGGTTGACGGTAATCAACGTGTTTATCGGGTGGTGAAGACCAAGGTAGTCAATTCGGAACAGGAAGTCGAAGGGTTGCTGGGACTGGCTATCGATATTACCGAACACAAAGAAGCCGAGCGTAACCTGCGTCATAGCGAAGCCCGGTTTCGGGATATTGCCCTAAGCATGGCCGATTTTATCTGGGAGGTCGATGCTAGTGGGCGGTTTATTTACTGTTCGGATAAGGTTGAGGAGATGTTGGGGTTTTCCGCTGAAAAGCTGTGCGGTAGACGTTGTTTTGAATTGTTCAGCGGCCGAGAAGCACAGCGCATAGAGCGCCTGTTTTGCGACCCGACTACGTCCAGGCAGACCTTTAAAAATCTACAGACCTGGGTTCTTGATAATCAGGGCCAAAGGCGTTATTTGCGTGTCAGCGGTGTGCCGATTGTTGCTGGTGATGGCAGCTATTAAGGATTTCGTGGCGTGACCGAGGATGTTACCGTGCGCAAACAGGCCGAGGCCGGAATGCAGCAAGCTCTGGCTCAGGCTCAGCAGGCACGGGATCAGGTTGATAACATTATCGAGTCTACCGCGGACGGCCTGATTGTTACGGCTCCCCGCAGCCACCAGATTGTGCTGATTAACAATTCGGCCCGGGAGTTTCTTCAGTGTGATTTGCAAAACCCGATCGGTCAACCGGTGGCTGCTGTTTTGCTGGATGAAGGGTTGTTGCAACAGATTCAGGCAATCTATGCGCATCATGCTCCTCCTTTGCTGCAAACCGATATTCCCCTGCCGCGATCTAAAACGGCCGAGGCCTGTACTCTGCAAGCACGCACTTCACTGATGCACAACAAGCAGGGACGGGTGGGTGGTGCTATCACCGTATTGCGTGATGTTACCCGAGAACGGGAATCGGATCGGATGAAGACGGAATTCATGTCTATGGCCGCTCATGAGATACGCACACCCTTGACCGCTATTCTTGGTTATTCGGAGCTGTGTATGAATCCTGAGGAATTCGGTGGCTTTAGTGCTGCTCAGCAAAAGGAATTCATTGCAGAAATCAATGGCAAGGCCGAGGTGTTGGCCAGGTTGGTCAACGACCTTCTCGATATTAGTCGTATGGAGGCGGGCAAGCCGCTACCCTTGAATATAGAGGATGTCGCACTCGGACCACTGTTTGCGAAGTTGCTGAAACAGAATCGGTTGCTGGCTCCAAAGCATCTGTTTGAGGTGGTTTGGGAGGAAACCCTTCCGGAGTTTGTGCAGGCTGATGGCGATAAACTGGAGCAGGTGCTGGAAAATCTGTTTAGCAATGCGGTCAAGTATTCGCCGGAAGGCAGCCTGATTCGCGTTTTCGGAGAAAAAAAGGACGGCTATATCCAAATATCTGTGGCCGACCAGGGAATCGGGATGACCAGCGCTCAGGGTGAGCGGGTCTTCGATAAATATTATCGAGCCGATTTTTCTGATACTGCCGTCAAGGGAATTGGCCTTGGTATGAGTATCGCCAAAAAAATCGTTGAGCAGCATGGCGGTGCCATTTGGGTGAAAAGCTCGCCGGGAGCGGGAACCCGTATCACCTTTACCCTGCCGCTGGCAGATTAATGCCGGCCGCTGAATCTTTCGTGAGGGTCCCTTGGAGCAGCAATTTTTCAACAATCGGCCGGTCGGCTGCTAATAGGTCGTATTCGAGCAATTGCTCCACGGTGATCCAGCGGTGTTCGTCGACTTCCAAGTTGCGAATGGCAGTGCTTAAGGGACGGCATTCATAAACCAGAATCAGCACCGGACCCCAATCGTAACGGTGATAGACTACCTCGAAGATCGCTCCGACTTCCACTTCAAGGTCGAGTTCCTCCCGCAGTTCCCGTTGCAGAGTCTGTTGTGGCGTTTCGTCACTGTGCAGCTTGCCCCCCGGAAATTCCCAGAATCCGCCCTGCTGTTTTTCTGCAGGGCGTTTGGTTATCAGGATCTTGGCATCTTGGCGTAGCAGGGCGGCGGCGACGATCAGGGGCTGCATTGGGGCTCCAGTGGATAATGGTTCAAAGGGGTGAGTGAAAGGGACAAGGAGCAGTATACCGCCCTGGCCTGGAGGGAGGAAGGGGCTTTTTTGCTGACGGCCGGTGGGCCGATGTGTTAAAGGTCCCAGCCATCCTATGAGTTTTTGTGAATGCGGCCAACCCTTTAGTACCCGGAGAAAAGGTTGATGCTTAAAATATCCGATAAGGGGCGGGGCATCCGCGATATGTTCGAGTCCATTGCTCCCCGCTACGATTTTCTCAACCGTCTGTTGTCTCTGGGGATCGATCGCCGTTGGCGGAGCTTTGCTGTGGAGCAACTGCAGATCCCCGCAGGGGGAATGGTGCTCGATGTGGCGACGGGTACTGGAGATGTCGCCTTGGAGATTGCCTCGCGAACCCCGGAGTCGGTGCGCATCGTCGCCGAGGACTTTACCCAGGGGATGCTGGCCATCGGCAAGGAGAAGATTGGGCTCTCTCCTTTTCATAACCGGATTTTTTTGGTGAACGCTCCTTGCGAGGCCATGCCCCATCCCGATCGCACCTTCGATGGGGTTACCATTGCCTTTGGTATTCGCAACGTGGATGACCGTCTGGCGGGCCTACGGGAAATGCGCCGGGTTCTCAAGCCGGGGGGGAAGGCGGTGATTCTGGAGTTTTCCAGTCCGCAAAGTCGCCCTTTCAAGGTTCTTTATTATTTTTATTTCCGTCGCATCCTGCCGTTTCTTGGGGGGGTGTTTTCCCGGCGCAGCGCCTATCAATACCTTCCTGATTCGGTCCTGGAATTTCCCAATCAGGAGGTTTTCAAGTCCCTCATGCAGGAGGCCGGGTTCTCCGACTTGCGGCATTTCGATCTAACCTTCGGCATCGCCACGGTTTACGTGGGAGTTCGTCCGGCTTGATTGTGTTTCCCAATGCTTCCATTGCGCCGCAGGCATTTCTCTTACGGAGAATTTCAATCGGTACAATTAAGGATTTTTGGTGCTCGTGGAATTCCGAGGCAACAGTTGAATGTTCCTTTCTTGTTGAAGATCATGGTGATTGAGTACTTTGGCTCGGGGCAGGGTCTGCGGAATTGAGTAGTTTTGCCGGCGGCGGCAGCGTTATTGAGCACCCCGCTGTGATCTTCGGTGGGCTCCCGGTTCGTTTTGGTTTGTTCTGTCGGGATTTGATTTCCAATAAGAGATGTCGTGCTGACGCTTTTTTTCAGCCGTCGTCTCAATGTCCGTTTTGTTGAGCGCCAGGACCTGCCTCACCTGTTCGATTGCCATGTGCGTGTCTTCGACTTTTTCAGCAACTCCGTCCTGAACCCGGCCCTGCTCAATAACGCTGACCCTTGAAACTTTGTAACTATTCAGCAAAAAAGTTCTTGACAGCCTTTTTCTGAAAAATAAGTAAAACAGCAATGCCTCCGATGGTTTTCCAAATGGGCATTGTCACG
>CAZKQY010000265.1:0-5247 GCA_964555005.1 uncultured Syntrophotalea sp.
TGGACGGCCTGTACGCGCGAATGTGGCAAACCTACAGCCGCTCCCGCCACTGGACGCTGCAATCGGCAAAACCCGGCCAGGACGAACCGGCAACGGAGCAGGACGCCCCCTTCGGTTCGGCCACCGCCAGCCCCGCCGGTGAGTGGGGATAATCAAGGAGTGAATACTGTGAACATCGCCTTTATCAATTCGGCCACCATGGGACAGCCGCAACGGGTGCGACCGCTCATCGGCTGGACCGTTCTTGAGTATTTCCTGCGGGGCGCCCCTTACGGCATCCTGCTAATCGTGGTGTGGGAACTTTTCAAGCCCCTGCAGCAGCCCGACACCCTGTTGAACGTGCCCCGCATCGCCTGGGCCTGCAGCGCCCTGCTGGCAGCGCTGGTCATCCTGTACCTGGTCAGCCGCAAGGCGTATTTCGCCGCCTACAAGGACAGCTATGAGATCGGCGCCGACGGCCGCCTGGCCTTGGTCGAGCACCTGCGGCGCCTGTCATTGGGCTATTTCAACGCCCGCGACCCGGGGGATATCGGGGCCTACATCGTCACCGACTATGCCAACGTCGAGATGATGCTATCCCATCACCTGCCCCAGCTCTGCGGCGCTCTGGCGGCGCCGACGGCGTTGCTCATCGGCTTGATGTTCATCAACTGGAAGCTGGCCCTGGCCGCGACCCTGGTCATCCCCCTGTCCCTGCCGCTGGCCTGGATCTCCATCCTGATCATCACCCGACTCGGCAAAAAGCATCAGAAATCCCGGGTGGATGCGGCGTCGAGAATGATCGAATATATCCAGGGCATCCGCCTTATTAAAGCCTTCAACCTCGGAGGGGCCCGCTTTGAGCGTCTGGAGAAAACCTTCCATCATCTCAAATCGATCAGCATCCGCCTCGAAGCCGGGGCCGGCCCCACCGTCATCCTGGCGTCCTTCGTCCTGCACGGCGGGCTGGTCCTGATCATGCTTTACGGCTTCCACCTGCTGCTGGCCGGCGAGATAACGATTCCGGTCTACGTCATGTTCCTGGTGCTGGGCCCCCGCCTCTACGAACCGGTGCTGGCCGCCCTGGTGTTTTTCGCCGAACTTAACTACTACAAGCTCGGCGCCGACCGCATCGAGCTTCTGCGCCGCACTCCGCCCCTGCCCGAGGGAGAAGCTGGCGGAAGCCTCGAAGGCGCCTCCATCGAATTCAGGCACGTCGGTTTCCGCTACCATGACGCCAAAGTACTGAGCAACCTTAACCTAACCATCTCCGCTGGCTCGCTCACCGCCCTGGTCGGACCCTCCGGTTCCGGCAAGACAACCCTGACCCGGCTCATCGCCCGGTTCTGGGACGTGGAGGAAGGGGAGATCCTGATCGGCGGCAACAACATCAAACACTACCGGACCGACGCCCTGCTTTCAAACATCTCGGTGGTGTTTCAAGATGTCCATCTCTTCAATGACACCATCTGGAACAATATCCGCATCGGACGCGCGGACGCGAGTCGCGAGGAAATCGTCGCCGCGGCCCGCGCCGCCCGCTGCCATGATTTCATCGAGCAATTGCCCAACGGATACGAAACCATGGTCGGGGAAGGCGGCAGCACCTTGTCGGGCGGAGAGAAACAGCGCATCTCCATCGCCCGCGCCCTGCTCAAGGACGCACCGATCGTGCTGCTGGACGAAGCCACTGCATCACTGGACCCGGAGAACGAACTCTTTATCCAGCAAGCCATCAACGACTTGGTGAAGGACAAGACGGTCGTGGTCATCGCCCACCGTCTCCACACCATATCCCAAGCCGATAAGATCGTGGTGATCGACCGGGGGACCGTCGTCGACGAGGGACGCCACGACGAACTGCTGGCACGCAACGGGTTGTACAAGACGCTCTGGGATGAACAACAACGAATCAAAGGATGGAAATTCTGATGTCTTCAACGATGAAAAAGAAAACGGAAAAGCTGGTCTTTATGGTAACAGCAGCGCTGCTTTGCCTGGTGGTTCCCGCGACCGCCTCCCTGCAAATGAGCGGCCGAGAGATCATGACCTTGGTGGACGAACGCCCCGACGGCGACGACCGGCGGTCATTTCTGACCATGACCCTGATCAACAAACAAGGACGCCAGCGTGTCCGGGAGCTGGAAAGCTTCTCCAAGGATTTCGGCAAGGACAAAAAGTCGGTGATGGTCTTTCAGCAGCCGGCGGATGTGCGGGGCACGGCCTTTCTGTCCTGGGAATACGACGAAACGGCCCGGGAGGACGACAAGTGGCTCTACATGCCGGCGATGAAAAAGGTCCGCCGCATCAGCGGCGCCTCGAAAAACGAATACTTCATGGGTAGCGATTTCACCTACGACGATCTTGGCGACCGCCGCGTGGACGAAGACACCCACACCCTGCTGGGAGAAGAGGCGGCCCGGGGGCATGACTGCTGGAAGATCGAGTCGGTCCCCGTGAACAAGGATGCCCTGTACAGCCGCAAGATCCTCTGGGTGAGCAAGGTGGCCCGCATGGTCGTGCAGGCCGAGTATTACGACAAGGACGGCCTGCTCAAGGTCTACCGGGCCCTCGATTTCCGCCGGCAGGATGGCTTCTGGACCCTTTACAAATCGGAAATGGAAAACATCGCCCGGCACCACAAAACCGTTATGGCGGTCGATGCCATGCAGTACGACACCGGGCTTTCGGACGGGCTGTTCAGGGTCTCCACCATTCAGCGCGGATCGATTCGTTGAAATGGCCAGCCTGCCTGCTGCTCTGCCTCCTGTGCGCCTGGCCCGGGCAAGGCCGGGCCGCCGATGACGACATGCCCTGGCGCGACCGCCTGACCCTCTGGGGATGGATCGAGGGAGTTCAGTCGATGCGCGTCCAGACGCCCCAGGACGCCCTGACCTCCAGACTTGCGGCCCGCCTGAAACTCTCGGCGGATCTGGGCGCGTGGTTCGGATTCGTCTCGGTGGACGCGGAGAAAAACTGGCAGATTGCCGGCGAAACGGGAATCGATCTGCATGAGGGCTGGCTGGAGTATGTCGGCGACGGATGGGATCTGCGCATCGGTCGTCAGATCATCATCTGGGGCAAGGCCGACGGCATCCAGATCACCGACATCATATCGCCGCCGGACTATACCGAAGCGATAACGCGGGAACTGGACGAGATCCGCCTACCGGTAGACGCCGTCAAGTTCAGACTGCTAGGGGATAAACTCGACACAGAGCTAATCTGGATACCGGTCTTCAGGGCCGCCATCCAGCCATCCGGAGACAATCCCTGGGCGGTTTCAAGCAGCCTGCCGCAAAACGTATCGCCCACATGCCGGTCATCCATCGAACCCGGTACATCGCTTAGCAACAGCGAGATCGCCCTCAAGGTATCAGCCTATCTTTCCGGCCTCGATGTGGCAGCTTCGGTGTTCTACACCTGGGACGACTATCCCGCCGCACACCGCACCGTACGTCACGACGGAGACCAGCAGCATGTCGACTTCGCCCCCGAGCACCATCGGCTGACCGTTTTCGGCCTGGAGTGCTCCCGCCCCTGGTCCGATTTCGTATTCCGGAGCGAGGCCGCCTTTTACCTGGGGCGGTATTACGCAACCGAGAATTTGGCCGACAACCCAGTGCCGAAGGACACCCTGAAATGGCTGGGCGGCATCGACTGGACCCCCGGCGACGACTGGACCCTGACCACCCAGTTGACCGGGACCTTTATCATGGACCACGAAGCACGCCTCACCGAGCGGGAACACGATCTTATGGCCACCTTCAACCTGTCGAAGAAACTGCTGCGTCAGACCCTGACCCTGTCCAGCATGCTTTACTACCATCTGAACGACAGTGAGCTTTACGACCGTCTCAAAATGGAATATGCGCTGACCGACGCCTTCCACCTGTCCGTCGGAGCGGACATCTTCTGCGGCAGCGACGGACAGTTCGGACAATATCGGAACAATACCCAGGTGTGGTTGAAAACAAAATACAATTTTTAGGAGAACGCCACCATGCTAGACATACAAAAGATCAACGGCTATTTCAAACATATAGGACAAACCATCCTGCGCTTTCGCTGGATCAATATCCTGCTATTCATGCTGCTCGTGGCCACCTCGGTGGTGGGTCTGGGACGGATCGAAACCGACATCGATCAGGATAACTGGTTCATGGAAGACGACGCCATGCTGGCCGCCAAGGAACGCTTCGAGGAGATCTTCGGCAATGACGATTTCTGCGCCGTACTGGTGGAAGCGGAGGATGTTTTCACCCCTCCCGTACTGACCAATATTCGCGAACTCGGACGTGAACTGGTCCAAAAAGTCCCCTACGCCGACGACGTGGTCTCCCTGACCGACTTTGAATTTACCTACGGCACCGGGGAAGGCATGGCGATCATCGACTTGGTACCCGACCCGGTACCCGCCGCACCCAAGTCTCTGGAGCAGATCCGGCACCGGGCCCTCTCCAAGCCCGCCTTGAAAAACCGTATCGTATCCGACAACAGCCGCCAGACCTGGATCATGCTACGCATGAAACCGATCCCGGACGACTGGCAGCAACATTACGATGAAAACCCCGAGCTGGCTATCGGCCGCATCGTCAACGAAGTCACCGGGCAGGAAAAATTCCGCAACCTGCATCCCCGAACCACCGGCCTGCCGGTAATCAATTTCGAAAAGCGCAACTTTTTCCAACAGGAAACCCCGCGGCTGTTCGGTTTTTCTCTGCTGCTGACAGTGGCCATTCTGGCCTTTGCCCTACGAAGTTTCCGCGGAGTGGTCCTTCCGCTGGTGACCGCCGCCAGCGCCATCGTCATCGTGTTCGGTGCCCAGGGTTTTCTCGGCATCCGCAACGATCCCTCCATGATCTTCATGCCGGTTTTTCTGTGTCTGGCGGTTTCCATAGGCTACGCCATTCATATATTCAACCATTTCAACAGGAAATTTCTGAGTACCGGACTTCGGCGCCAGGCGCTTGAATCCGCCGTGGAAGAGACGGGCTGGCCCCTGCTGTTCAGTTCCCTGACCACTGTCGCGGCTCTGCTCTCGTTTCTGTTTATCCCCCTGCGTCCTATTCGCTGGGTGGGATGCACCTCGGCCTGCCTGGTAGCCCTGACCTACCTGCTGGTCATCGTGCTGCTGCCTTCCCTGCTGAGTTTTGGCAAAAACCGCCAACCCCACGCGGATTATGCCCGTAAGGGCGGAAGTCCTCTGGATCGGGCGATGGGCCTTTTGGGTAGCCGGGTACTCAACCGGCCGAAAACCACCTGTAT
>CAZKQY010000266.1:0-1821 GCA_964555005.1 uncultured Syntrophotalea sp.
GCAGGCTGAAGAAAAAGGTATCCGTCCGCTTACGGCTGGGCCGGAATCAGTACAATATCGATACGGCGATTGATGGCGCGGCCTGCGGCGGTCTGATCCGAGGCCAGGGGGCGTTCTGCACCATAGCCCGCCGCTTCAATTTTTTCCTTGGGCAGGGTATCGTTGGCGACCAGATAGGCACGCACCGCCTCGGCCCTCTTTTGTGACAACACCAGGTTTGCGGCAGCCGAGCCGGTGCTATCCGTATGGCCTTCGATGACCGCCTGTGGCTCGCCGAACAGGGCGATGGCCCGTTGTACTTTGGTTAGCAGAGGGTAATTAACCGCTTCGATAACCGCCTGGCCGACAGAAAAGCTCATGGCTTTCAGACGGATAATGAGCCGGTCTCCCTGTTTGTACACCTCGGCTTCGCCGGGGCCAAAGACCCCCTGTACCTGGCTGAATAGCTTCTGAAAGCGACGTTCTTCAGCCAGTTGTTGGCGGGCGATTCGTTCTTCGCGGGTCGATCCTTCGAGAGAGGCTATTTGCACGCGCAGCTGATCGATGGTCGCTTCCAGTGCGGCGATTTCATCATGCTGGTCTTGGCGTTGCTGCTGGTTGCTGGCGATGGCCGTTAAAATGGCTTCCAGCTGGCCTTCAAATACCTTGTCCCGCTGGTCTGGAAGGCCCAGCTGTTCAGCCGTCTGATGCAGCAATCCTTCGACGTAGAGGGCAGCCTGCTCTGCCGGCAATATTTCCAGTCGCTGGCTCTGCAGCATGATCTGCTCCAGGCGGCGGGTATAAAAAAGAGCTTCGGCGGCTTTCTGGCGTATCTCATCCCGCAGGTAGCGGCGGTCGGTGACAAAAGCGTCCGCTTCAGCAAGTTTTTGCTGCGCCTCGGTCAAGGACAAGGGAGCTAGTCGGGCCGCACGGTTGGCGATCGCTTGGTCCAGCAACCGGTGGGCTTCGCCGAGATTACGTTCCTTGATGGCGCGTAGTTCCAGCTGATCGAAGGCGTCGAACACCTTAGCCTTGTCCTTTTGGGCAGATTCGAGATCGTTGTCTTCAATGGCGCGGGTCAGTCGTAAAATCCGCTCCTCTGTCTCCGTATATTCAGCCCCGAGGTTCGCCGCACCGGCGGCTAGGGCCAACTCACGAACTTTGATCACATCCGCCAGAACAGTTCGGGAGATTTGGGCTGTCTGCGTACATCGTTGTAATTCGACTCGGCTGGCGGAGATCTTGAGTAGGATCTCTGAAAGATCAGTCTGCCGCTCCAGCATGTTTTGTGCTTCCTGATAAAGGCGCTCCGCTTTGGCGAAGGAGCGGGGCGACAGAACATTCAGGCTTTCCTGACGGGCAGCATCCAGATCGTTGTTCAGTCTGACCAATTGTTCGACGGGATTCTTGTTTTCCAAAACCGTGGAAAGGGTCGGGGGGTGCCCGCCGCAGGCGCTGAGAAAGAGCACAAGCAGTAAGGTAATCCAAGGTATGTTGAGCCGAGTGGACCGATGCATTTGGCAGGCCTCCTTGTCATGTTCTATTGGTTGCCCCGTTGCCCTAAATGGCCAACGAAAGACCGAAGCGGCATAGCGCATTGCTTTTACCTAGTCTACATCATTTATCGTTGAGGCCGTTTCTTCACGGAGAATAGACGGCTCAGTGTAGACTGAATAAAGGCCTATTGCAATGAGAATTCTTCAAAAGAAACGCCAGATTTAAGGATGATAGGCGGGAAAATCTCCTTGTTTCATGGGGGGTTCGGGTAGTCAGGCGGCCCTGATCCACCAGCAAAAAAATAGAAAAACCTCGTTGTCCCAGCAAAGCCGGGAAGATAGAATG
>CAZKQY010000267.1:0-2888 GCA_964555005.1 uncultured Syntrophotalea sp.
GAACAAAGCCTTCAATACAAAAAGGGCGGTCACTTGACCGCCCTTTTTGTTTCTCAATGATTCGTTATTTTTACTGCTCAGGCGGTAGTTTCATACCAACCGGAATGGGCCGGGATAAAGACATTATCCACAATATGAATCACCCCGTTACTACAGGCGATATCCCCCTGCACAATATGGGCATTATCAATCATGATCTCGTTTTCATCCAGATAAACCGATAAATTTTTGCCGCATTCACTAACCAGCACATCGATGGTTCTGGCATCAAGGGTCGCCTGTAAATTGCTGCCACTGACCAGATGGTACTCGAGCTTGGTTTTGAGCTTATCAATATCCTTGAAGAGTTCATCCATATTCCGCTTAGAAAACGCTTCCTCGTTGGGGGCGAAGAAGGTAAAGGGGCCAGCCGCCTTGAGGCGTTCGGCAAAACCGGTTACCTCGATGACTTTTGCCAGAGTCTTCAACGATTCGTTAGCCGCGATGGTTTCCATGATATCCAACATTCCAGGCTCCTTTTCGCAAAAATTACTTCCAAATTTAACTACTCACCATACACTATTATCATTAATCATAACTATCTACCAATAATACTACCGCTCAAAAATTCAATTGCAAAATGTACTGCAACAGATTCAGCTCCAGGAGACTATTTTGCCAGCATCTTAACAGCCTATTTGAATCAGCAAACGAGCCGCTCCGGTGCCGGCAAAACCGATCACCATCCATCAATAGGGGATATGAAGGCCGCATCCTTATAAAAGGACCTGTCGTCTCCCAGTGGCAGAAAGTTGCTCTGGTCGGCTTCCAAGGACCTTAAGGAGGAGTCGACAGAGGCATGGGATGGGACAGAGGAAGATTGGTTGTTTGCCATCCGATCAATACCCGAAACCGACCAAACAAAGCGACGACAACACCCGACAACCTTTGCTGCAGGCAGAAAATTAAGATAAGTGTGCCCAAAAAAAAAGGCTCCGGAAAACCGGAGCCTTTTTTGATCACTAATCAACGCTTAATCATTGAGCCAAAGGAAATTCCAGCAGCTGACTATCTCCACCTTCACCAAAAACAGAACCTGTCTCAGTCGCCACAAAAAGAACCCGATCACCGGCCACGGCCAGGCCCTGCAGGGGCACCTCGAGCTCTTCACCAAGGGTGCCCTTGACGAACATGCCGTTGCGTTTTTTCAGCACCGACAACCAGCTCTTTTTCACCCCTGCATCGATCCCCGGTGCCGTAAGCAAGGAACCTTCAGAAGCCACAGCGAGCACTTCGAGTTGGCCGTCACCATCCAGATCAGCAACCACCGGCGCTACCTCAAAGGCGGCATAATTAGTCTCGGTTTCCTTGGCATTGGGATCTTCATCAAAAATGAACCGCGATAGGGTGCCCCCCATCATCTTGGGCGAACGATAGAGTTTTTTAGTTCCTGAGTAGACGTACATCAGACCACCGCGCACAAAGACTATTTCGGGCATGCCGTCCCCGGTCAGGTCGGCCATCAAACTCCCAACCACGGTGAAGCGGTGAGGAAGCTTAAAATCTAAACCAGCAAACGATACCTTGCTACCCTTGATACTTACCTCTTTAATCCGAGTGCCCCAAACCTGGTCACGATCAAAATCTTGCGATAGAAGCAGTTCTTTTCGACCATCACCGTCCTGATCGAAGCTTCCCAACAGCTGAGTCAAGGATTGTTCTACCGCGTGCAGTTGGCCATCGCTATAAACATAGATAGCAGAGCTTATATTGGGTTTTCTCCATCCAGTCACCGCCAAATAGAGCTTGTCGGCTGTCGGTTGCCACCAACTCAAAGAAGCCACCTGGGCTAGATCCGCAAGTTGCAGCTCAACCTTCTGTTGCAGCTTTTCGCCAACAACAAACAACTTGATAGACTTGCCATCGCTGGCGGCCATCAGCAGTTGCGCACCATGCTGAACAAAATCGGCTATTACCACGGGGAAACCGATAGAACCAGAGGACTTAAAACCTGGGAAGTTAGCTTCATACCTTAAACCACCAACGGGCACAGCAGGAGCCGCTTCTAGACGATAGGGCGCAGCAGATCCCGGGACCCGTTGTAAAGGTACAGAAACGGCCGCTTGCTTTGCGACCGGCGAAGGATAATTGTGCAGCAGACGGTAGGCACCGTCGCGCACGCTCAGCCCCTGGTCATCAAGAATAACCAACAGGTCGGCGCTACCCACTGCCGCCTCTGGTTTGGCCGGTCTGCTGGCCTGGGCGGTAGCATAGTCCTGCCATTCTAAGGCAGGCAACACAGCGATCAAGTCGGAGTAAAAGGATTCACCACGGCCGGTATAGTCATAGAAAGCAACTCCAAGATTAGCAAAGCGACGAATGACGTCGCCGCGAGCCACCTGCGAAGCGCCGTTCACCGCACGGGCATGAGAATAACCTGCCTTGACCTTAGTAATCTGCAGCAATGCCTTGCGTACATCGAGGGTCCCGAGCACAGCGCCGGTCACCGGATGGGTGATCTTTTCGCCCGGCTGCACCACGGCGAACAGGTCACCGACGGCGACGCCATGACTGGCATCGAGATCGATCAGAAATTCATTTTGGGTCGGCAAGACGACATAACCGGAGACCGGCTGAAAGTCCTTGGCCAAATCCTCCAGAGTGCCGGCCAGCAGCGGACCGGCGGTCAACAGCAGCATACTAGCTGCGAACAGCGTCAATCGTTTGATAAACAAAGCGTTCCTCCCTTTACACATAAAAGGCTTTATGGCCAACAGACGTCAGCAGACTAAAAAATCATTTCTTAAACCAACGTAACTATTCAGCACCTCTCAAACCACACATTTGGATTGGGGGCGGATAGCAACTATTGAGGCAGCATAAATTGAGGTGACTTGCCCTCAAACAAT
>CAZKQY010000268.1:0-7500 GCA_964555005.1 uncultured Syntrophotalea sp.
AGCCATTTGCTAAAAACCACTTGCTCGAAATTCCTGTCGGCAAACGATTCGACTTCCCCGAAACCACCCCCGAGGGACGACCATAAACTCTAGCAACCATACTACCCCCTGGCTACCCATTCAGCCCGCCGAGAGCGATGTAATGCGTCTTTTTTGCCTGCCCGGCGCCGAGGCAAGTTTCCCACATTCTGTTAATGGGCGCTGCCAGCAATGTATTGACAACAAAATTCAATATCGTTCCGAAACTCAGGTTCGGACTGAACAAATAACCGGAGGCCAGTTACATGAGAATGAAGTTATTCGGACCGGTAATCATCGCCCTTTTTCTTTCCCTGAACACACCCATGACCCATGCGGCGGATACGCCACCGAAAACAACAAAGACGGCAAAGGCGGATGACGAAAAGACGGAGCGAAGCATTGAATTGATGGTCGTGACTGTAACAGCCAGAAAGGGAAACGAGAACGCCCGGGAGGTGCCCTTCAGTCTCAACGTCGTCAAAGGCGACGAAATAGAGGAACGGAGATTAGTCACCCTTGACCAGGTGTTGAACCAGACGCCGGGGGTCGACGTAATCAGCACCATGGGCGCTGGTGTCACGACCCTGCGCATGCGCGGCGTCGGTGCTCTGCAAAGGGTAAGCGGCGACGATACTTCGGTCGTCATCAATGTGGACGGGTTGCCCCAGTCAGCAACCAATGCCACCATGAATGTTCTGGACGTGGAACAAGTGGAAGTCCTAAAAGGGCCGCAAGGCACCCTCTTCGGGCGAAATTCCGAAGCCGGAGCCGTCAATATCGTGACCCGTAAACCCACTCGCTATCTGGAGGGCCACATCAAGGGAGAACACGGAGAATACAACCGTCATCTCGTGGAAGGCGTGATTAGCGGTCCACTGACAGACACCCTGAGCGCCAGACTGGCAGCCAGGTATTCGGAAGTAGAAAACGTTCTCACCAACATCCGAACCGGCGACCCGGTAAACACCCCCAGGGATCAATCATTCCGCGGAACACTGCTGTGGCAGCCCCTACAAACGACCAGCGTAACCCTGACGGCGGGACAAGAAAGGATCAAAAACAAGGATAACCAGTTCGTGTTGAGACCCTACGGTGATATTCCCAAAGCCGACCAGCCTCCCGGAAGTGAAGACAACAAGCGGGTGGTGGATCGCTACACAGGTGAAATCAGACATGATTTTGGCAACACCATCCTCACCTCCCTTACCGGCTTCGCCCATACCGATCATAAAGCGAAAAGAATTCTGTATGAAGGGAGAACATATTATCAACTCGTCGGCATGCGTCCCGACGGAAGCACCACCCAGAAGATTGACGAAAACCTTTTCAACCAGGAACTGCGCCTCTCCTCACGGCCCGGGGACGAGATTTTCTGGGTAGTGGGCGCCAATTATCTTCACAACAACAGAAGCTACGACAGATATGACTATTCGGATCCCGCGGGGTTCTATCTGGCTAGTCCCTACAACGCGGATATCGACCGGGATTTCAAAAACAGCGCCTATGCCCTGTTCGGCGAAACGACCATCCCCATTTTCAACCGGTTCAAGCTGACAACGGGCATGCGCTATACCTGGGAGGAAAAGAAATACGACGCCTCCTGGAGGGCCAAACCCGACAACCCCAATCCCATCCGGGTCGCCTTCGATCACCAGTCCCTGCACGACAATTATCTCACCGGGCGCATTGCTCTGGGATATGCTCTGACCGAAGAGATCAATTTATACGGCATTTACGCCCGCGGATACAAATCCGGTGGCTTCAACGATGAAGGCACCAATTTCAGCAACGGACTGCCGGACCATCCCTACAAGTCCGCCAGCATCAACAGTTTCGAAATGGGTTTCAAGGCGGAAAGTTCCGATCACCGCATAGGGCTCAACGGCGCGCTTTTCTACAACTTCGTGAAGGACGACCACCTCTTGTCCTTCGACTCCATCACCTTCGCCACGGCAACGGAAAATTACGACACGGAAACCCGAGGTTGCGAACTGGAAGGCTTCTGGAAACCCGGAGGTGGCCTGGCCTTGTCGGCGGGGATGGCCTACACCGACGCGAGAATCACCAGTTCGGTAGCAGGGAGCTCATCAAGGGTAGAAAAAGACAACCGCATTCCGGAAGTACCGGAATGGAGCGCCACTCTGTCTCTCAGCCACCAGCTGGCGTTGCCCGATTTCATGGGCATGAACACCGCCCTCCTGACGACAATAACCAACCGCTTCGTAGGTTCCCGTCCCGCGGATCCGCAAAACGACTTCAACCTGAATTCCTACAACAAACTGGACGTCCGTGTAGGCATCCAGAGCGGCAACGCAGAGTTGTACGTCTGGTGCGAAAATCTGCTCGACAAACGTTACGACCTCTATAGCTACTACATGACACCCTTTTCCCCCGGTGGATCGGACGCCCAGATAGGCGCACCCGCGTATGGACGGATCGTAGGCATGGGCCTAGCGTATTACTTCTGAGGAGTATAAGAAAGGCGAAGGGTACGACGGAATGAAAAAAATTTTCCTGCTGGGGTGCCTGTACACATCCCAAACCATGTCAGGGCACTTTGCCTCCAACGTCATGCCAGTGATCATGCGCCGGGAAGGGATCTCCTTGGAAATCATCGGCCTTGTGGGGTTGATTTCCCTTCCCATGGCCCTGAAATTCCTCTGGGCCCCGCTGGTGGACCGATATGGGAGGCGGCGAAACCACTACCGCACATGGGCGATAGCCATGCAAATTCTCTTTGCCGCGAGTACTCTGGCGGCCTCCCGGTTAAGCATTAGCCATAATCTGGGAGCGATTGCTGCCCTGATGACCCTGTCCTATACTTTCGCCGCCACTCAGGATATCGCAGTGGACGCCTATGCCATGAAGATACTCACGTACGAGGAACGCGGTTGGGGCAACGCCATCCAGGCAGCAGGCAACATGCTGGGAGGAGTGCTGGGCTCCGGCGCAGCCCTGATACTATATGTTTTGACATCATGGGAGACAACCCTCATCACCCTGTCTGTCGCCGTCCTTCTCCTCGGGCTGCCACTGCTGCGAGCCCGCGAGACCGTGGTTCCCTCCCGAGACAGGGCGACCTTCCAGGACCTGTTCTCCTTTTTCGGAACACCGGGAGTAGCACGCTGGACGCCTGTGATGTTTCTGGCCTTCGGCGGAATCTTCAGTGCAATGACCATGTGCAAGCCCCTGCTGGTGGACAAGGGGTACGATTGGTACCACATATCGCTCCTTTTGGGACTCGTGCCCCTCAGCGGCATTCCCGCGGCCCTGTTCGCTGGAAGGGCTATCAGAAAATGGGGGCGGAAGCAGACTTTCATCATCTGCTGTCTGTGCGGAGTAGCCGGATGCGGCGCTTTCATTCCGGTGGCAATGGAAAAGGGAGGCACTTTCTTTCTCTACGGCAGCCTGATCGGTATCCACGTAATTTTCGCCATGCTGATGACCACAATTTATACCATTGCAATGGACTTCGCGCGGCAGGGCAGGGAAGGAACCGATTTCACCGTTTTCACCTGTCTTGCCTTCATCGGGGGAATGATCTGCATGGCGCTGAGCGGCCTTGTGGCGCAACGATACGGTTATACCGTCCTGTTCGCCTGCTCTGCGGCCCTCTGCCTCGCGGTCTGCGGGTTGTCCCTCAGGCTCTATCGCGGCGGCAGGGAGATAACGCCCTACCAGAAAGGCATGGAAGACACCAGGGGATATCTCGCAACAGCCCACAATTAAAAGGAAAATCCGGGCCGGGGAGCTGTTCAAAAAAGATTTCGGATTAACATCTCCGCAAGTTTCCGAACCAGTTATTGCCCTTCGTCTTAAAATCATTGCGAAAGCCGACCAGACCCTGATCAGCGACAGAGGCGCGATCGTTAAAAAGCTAAGATCTGAAGCATTTCTCGCCGGCAACGGCTTGTATTTCTTATTCTGGAACCAACAAATCAGCCGACGACTGGACATTCACGTCAGTGAATGAATCAATTTTCCGCACCACACTCGAGGGATGACCATGAACTCCAGCAACCATGCTACCCCCTGGCTACCCGTTCAGCCCGCCGAAAACGATGTAATCCGTCTTTTCTGCCTGCCCTACGCCGGGGCGGGCGCCTCTGTATACAGGGGTTGGTCAAGTCTCTTTGCGGACAACACAGGCGTATACCCCGTTCAGCTTCCCGGACGGGAAAATCGAATAGCGGAACCATCATTCAGCACCATGGAGGGGTTGGTGGAAGCCCTTTCCAGAGCAATCCTGCCCAGTTTGAACCGCCCGTTTGTCTTTTTCGGACACAGCATAGGCGCGCGAATCGCTTTTGAGCTTGCGCGCAATATTCAAAAAAATTGGGGCTTGCACCCCCGCCATCTGATCGTTTCGGGAAGCCGGGCGCCCCACATTTCGGAACCGAAACCGCTCCATCACCTGCCGGATAACGAATTCATACAGGAACTGCGGCGTTTTTCCGGCACCCCCGAGGAGGTCTTGCAAAACAGGGAACTCATGGACATGTTCATCCCTGTCTTACGAGCCGACTTTTGCGTTGATGAAACCTACGCTTGCGTAATGGAGCCCCCCCTTGCCTGCCCCATCACAGCCTTCGGCGGCACGAAAGACGGGGAAGCGAGCAGGCAGGAAATTGCGGCATGGGCAGCCCAAACCCTGGCCGACTTCGACATGGAGATGGTCGAGGGAGGACACTTTTTCCTGCACTCCCATAGGGATGTTTTGGTGCGGTCCGTCTCGAGGATTTTGGACCGACATCGGGCGGGTGCCGGGCGCGAGGCATTTTGGGAGAGAGAAAAGGCGGATGCTGCCGCTACTGCGCATAAGGAATTTTGACGGGCTGGCATTGGATGCGTCTTCCGTCCTTCATCTGCCGCAAGGCGAGATCCATCTCTGGAAAGCTATTACGGGTGCCTTTTCCTCAAGGATCAACGAACTGGAAAGGTTTCTGGATAAAAATGAAATCGGTCGGGCGAAGCGGTTCCATTTTCAAGAAGACGGGAACCGCTTCGTCGTGGCGCATGGGATTCTGCGAAAAATTCTCGGACGCTATATGGATCTTTCACCGTGCCGTATTTCTTTCCGTATCGCTTCCGGTGGAAAACCGGAGTTGGACGCCCGGAAAAATCCGGCGGCCCTTTTCTTTAATATCTCTCATTCCTGCGACCAAATAGTCTTTGCCTTTTCGCGATCCCACCGTGTCGGAGTCGATGTGGAGCGGATTCGTCCTCTGCCGGAGTTCCGGGCAATTCTCCATGGCCATTTTCATCCGGAAGAAGCTGCTGCAATTCAACGGCTTCCCGCGTCGGAACAGCGACAGGCCTTCTTTCAACTCTGGACAGGCAAAGAGGCATTTGTTAAAGGCACGGGGGAAGGATTGAGCCGCCCTCTTGATTCATTTGCCGTTTTGCCAACAGGAAAAAGGGAAGAAGGCCTTCTCCGCGTAAAGGAAAAGAGCATGCGCACAGGAAACTGGCGACTCCTGGCTTTCAGCCCCGCCATGGGATACGCGGGGACCCTCGCTTTTGCGAAAGACCCGCACCTCCTGGATCCTTGCCGTCGTTAACCGGCGCCTTCAAATACCCCTCCCTGGTCCACACCCTGGTGCGGCAAGAAAATCGCCTGGGCATTGCACCCTTTCCCCGCGAATAAAACCGTTTTCTCCCTCACTTCATACGTTTTTTTGATTTCCTTTAACTTCGCGTCTTCGCGTGAGATGAATTCGGGGTGTTGCATTTGTCTTGTTTTTATCGTCGTGTCGTGACCGCATCGTGTGAAGCGGATTTTGGGGTTGACCGAATCTTCCATTTTTTGTGGCGGGAATTCTATATTCCAGCCGGCATATGATGATAATGATTTCACCTATCACTTCAGGCCTTAGCCTAAACTTAACCCATCGGGACATAAAAACCGGGAGAATCGTTCAGCCATGAAACCAAAAAATCGAAGAACCGGCCTAACGCGCCTCATCCAAATAGCGGGCACCAAGAAGTGGTGGCTCATCGGCTCCATGTTGCTGGCAGTGTTGGCGGCGCTGGCGCAGTTCGTGCCTTATGTGGCTGTGTACCATATCCTGACGGAGCTGGCCCTGCATGCCGACGCTCCCGGCACCATCGACCGGGAACTCATCTGGCACTGGGGCTATGCCAGCCTAGGTGCCGTGTGCGCCTATGGTGCCCTGCTTTATGTCTCCCTCATGCTCTCGCATATCGCCGCCTACAATATCCTTTTTGAGCTGCGCATGGCCCTGGCCGCCAAGCTGGTGCGCCTGCCCCTGGGCTATTTCGGCAAGCGGGCCTCTGGGGACATCAAGAAAGTCATGGCCGAGGACGTGGAGCGGGTCGAACTGTTCGTGGCCCATCACATCCCGGACCTGATCACAGCGGCGGTTTTTCCCCTACTGGTTCTGACCTATCTCTTCGTCATCGACTGGCGACTGGCTCTGGTGGTACTGGCGGTGTTCATGTCCGCCATCGGCATCCAATTCTCCATATTCTACAGTTCCGCTTCGAAAAAGGGCTACGCCGCCTACCTTGACGCTCTCGGCCGGATGAACGCCAGTATCGTCGAGTATGTGCGGGGCATTCAAGTGGTCAAGGTATTCGGCTGTTCGGTTGAACCCTTCGAACGATTGCGGGGTGACATCTTATCTTTCCGCGATCATGCGGTGACGATCACGCAAAAATTCGCTTTTACCTATACCGGATTTCTCATCGTGCTTTCCTCGACCATTCTGTTTCTGACCCCGATGATCGTGTTTTTCCTAGTAAAGGCGCCGTCCTATCCCGACTTTGTCCCCACTGCCCTGCTGTTTTTGATTCTCGGCGGTGGCATGTTCTTCCCCCTGCTGAAATTGATGAATATCAGCGGGCTGCTCAATCAGAACAGCATCGGCGTGGGCCTGATCGACGCCATTCTCGACAAACCGGAAATTGCTGAACCGGACGAGCCGCGGCAGCCGGCCGGAACTTCCGTCGAATTTCGCGACGTGAGCTTCGCCTATGACAAAAAACCGGTGCTCGAAAATATCTCCTTTGTCGCTGCACCGGGTACCGTCACCGCCCTGGTCGGCCCCTCGGGCAGCGGCAAATCGACCATCGGCATGTTGACCGCGCGGTTCTGGGACGTGAATGCCGGAGAAATCCGCATCGGCGGCGTCCCCATCGGCCGCATCCGCACCGAGGAACTGATGCGCCACGTGGCCTTCGTCTTTCAGGACAACCTGCTGTTTTTCGATAGCATCGAAGAAAATATCCGCATGGGCAACAGCACCGCCAGCCGGGCAGAAGTGACCGCCGCCGCCAAGGCTGCCCATTGCCACGAATTCATCGAAAAACTGGCAAGGGGCTACAACACCCTGGTCGGAGAAGGCGGCACCTATCTCTCCGGCGGCGAGCAGCAACGCATCGCTCTGGCGCGGGCGATCCTGAAAAATGCGCCAATCGTGGTACTCGACGAGGCCACCGCCTTTGCCGATCCGGAAA
>CAZKQY010000269.1:0-9918 GCA_964555005.1 uncultured Syntrophotalea sp.
TCCGTTTTCCTGACCCGCCTTGACAGTTGGGCAGGAAAATTTCAGTGTTGCGACCGATCGATCCTGAAATTGGCCGCCTGAGTTTTTACGATGCCATCAGTTTTAGCCCGCCAATAAGTTCAGATATATTCTCAACACGATGATGATCAAAATCCATGAAGCAAAATCTGGCACCTTCGCGCTCGAGATAATAGCTCACGTATTTTTCCGCAAGCCTCTTATATCCGGAATTTGAAATCAACGGCAACGTGACTTCTCTATGTACAAATTTCCTATAATATTCTTCGAAATCTAATTCGCGACCAAACGCAGTTTTTGCCGAGTTTTCTAATTGATGCCGATCAGCGGCTAGAATGAATACGGCTCCCTTAATGTCAAAAATATGCTTAATCGTTTCCAGATAAGTAATGGCGTAATCTGGCCTACATCTATCTAGCTCATCTACAATAAAAAATACGCTTGGCTTTGAAGACGCAACAATCTCCCGAACCGCGCTCTTGAGAGAGCCCATGGCGTTTTTTCTACCTTCGAAGATAGAAAATGCATCCATATCCACTGGAACTCTTTCAAGTCTCTCCGCCTTTTTCTTTTCAGCTGTTTCACCTGCGGCAACAGGGTCTATTCCAGTAAATTTGTTGACAAGTTGAGAACCGATTGCTGTTGCAAACCAGCCAAAATCCTTTGCTGCTTCTAGCAAGTTACCTGCAGCCTCTCCATTTTTCTGTACCGCTTCAGCCAGAGCGGAAACAATAGCGAACAAAGGATCACCGTTATAATCACTTTCCCAAGCGTTCAGAGTGACAACAAGGGGCCTTGCTTCTTTCTCTGATAATGCGGAAATCCACATTTTTAAAAAAGTTGATTTCCCTGATCCAAACTTAGAGCTCAGCGCTAAAACTAAACCACCCTCTACAAATTTATGCTCAGTTCCAATAAATTGCTCGAGGCGTGCCGCAAAATCATGCAACTCAAGGAGATCATCTTGAAAGGTTGCAATTTCCATGTGTTGTCTCCAAGCCAACTAGAAATAAACAGTCTGGATAAATCACTCCGTCGTGAACCAAAAGTTCCTGTCCAGCGAAGTTCAGATCCTGTACCCGCAATTGCAAGCATTCCATCAATCGTAATCCGGAACCGTAGAGCAAACTGGCGATCAGACATTTGTCGCCGCTGAGCTGGTCGAGAACCGCCTTGACCTCGTTGCGGGTCATGACTACGGACAGCCTCCCAGATCACTCGCACGATGACGTGCCGATACAGGTAGAGAATCGCGCTCAATGCCTGATTCTGGGTCGAAGCACTGACCCTGTCTTTGACCCAGATGGGTCAGAAAAGTGTTGATTTCTGGCTCACCCATGTTTGCAGGGTGAGCTTTTGATGAAACAGGATGTAGCGCCGCACCCATTGGCAATAGGTTTCTTCCGTGCGTGGTCGTTAGTGTTTAGCACGCATCGAATCGCGCATCTGATCCAGCAGCTTCGGCGGTCTTTTGGCACTATCAGCTTGAGCTGATGTTTCCCCACGGTTTGTCATACCCCCTCACATATCAACCGTTGAAAAAACAACGCCACCGACTGGCTTGATGCCGACGTGGTGGCGCTTGATATTGATTCTGATATACCCTTCATGTTCAGCCCCCTAAAAATAAACGTTTCTGTTGTTACCTCAACCGTGGATCGTTGTCAATAAGCGAATGTTAATATCTAATTCCCAAAGCCGGCTTATACAAGAATTACGGGATAGTTTTGATAAGAATAAGCACCTTAACTCTCCCTCTTAGGTGTTATGTTAGAAACCGTCAAATCACCAAAATCTGAAAAGATAGATAACATGTTTTAATACTTTTGGAAGGCTCATCGAAGTTAACTTTCGAAAAAAAGATAGGTGCTATGTAAACACCAACCTTTTTGAAATACATGAAATATGTCGTTTTGGTGGATCAGGTTTAATCTGAGACCCTTTGCCAGGATAGGCTGGGGCAGGCCATAAGTAGCAACCCTAGCCTTACCCCTCATCGTAGAAAACAATTCCTGACGAAGCCTCTACGGCCTCACAAACACCTTCCTTTTGATGATTGCTTTACATCACCTCAGGTTTTGACTACATTGACAGAAATTTAATTTTGAATGGCATTCCATGGGGGGGAGATGAGCAACAAACCAGCAGGGCAATATTATTCAAGACTATAGACCGCTGTTGCCAGCTTGCGCTGTCCGGCGGTTTTTTGTGAACGCTATGAAGTCCAAAATGCTGGACTTGTAACTTGAGGAATTGATTGATAATGGCCAAAAAATCCGCTGCACCCAAGAATCAGAAATCCTTTGAACAAAACCTATGGGATACGGCCGACAGGCTGCGGGGGACGGTTGAGTCTTCTGAGTATAAGCACGTTGTCCTCAGTCTGATCTTCCTCAAATTCGTCAGTGACAAGTTCGAGGAGCGGCGACAGGAGCTGATCGCCGAAGGCAAGGATGCCTATCTCGACATGGTGGAGTTTTACACCATGAAGAACGTCTTCTACCTGCCCGAGGAGTCGCGTTGGTCGTACATTCAGAAGCAGGCCAAGCAGGATGATATTTCCATCAAAATCGATACCGCCCTGCATAACGTCGAAAAGAACAACAAGTCCCTCAAGGGGGCGTTGCCGGACAACTACTTTTCGCGCATGGGGATTGATGTCAGCAAGCTTGCGGCGCTGATCGACTCGATCAACAACATTAATACCGTTGAGGATAAAGAAGAGGATGTCGTCGGGCGGGTCTATGAATACTTCCTGGGAAAGTTTGCTGCCACGGAAGGTAAAGGCGGTGGTGAGTTCTACACTCCCAAATGCGTGGTTAACCTGATTGCCGAGATGATTGAACCCTTTCAAGGCAAGATCTACGACCCCTGCTGCGGTTCGGGCGGTATGTTCGTACAGTCAGTCAAGTTTGTCGAGAATCACCAGGGCAGCAAGAAGGACATCTCTATCTACGGACAGGAGTACACCAGCACCACCTACAAGCTGGCCAAGATGAACCTGGCTATTCGCGGTATCGCCGGTAATCTGGGGGAGGTTCCTGCTGATACCTTTTTTAAGGATCAACACGAAGATTTGAAGGTCGACTTTATCATGGCCAATCCGCCCTTCAATCTGAAGGAATGGCGTCGCAACGATGAACTGATTGATGACCCGCGCTGGGGTGGCTACGAAGTGCCGCCAACCGGCAACGCCAACTACGCCTGGATATTACACATGATCTCCAAGCTGTCCGAGAACGGTGTGGCGGGATTTGTGTTGGCCAACGGCTCCATGTCCACCAATACCACCGGCGAAGGATTGATCCGCAAGAAGATGATCGAAAACGATCTGGTTGATTGCATGATCGCCCTGCCGGGGCAACTCTTTTACACCACCCCGATTCCCGTCTGCTTGTGGTTTTTGACTAAGAACAAGAGGGCGCAGGTAGTCAAGGGTCACACCGACAGCAACCACCGTGACCGTCAGGGAGAGACCCTGTTTATTGATGCCCGCAACATGGGCACAATGACCGACCGTACCCACAAGGAGTTGACCAGCGAAGACATTGCCGAGATTGCCCGTACTTACCATGCCTGGCGGGGCGAGGCGAAGGATGGCAACTATGAAGATGTGGCAGGCTACTGCAAGGCTGCCACGCTGGATGAGATCAAGGCCAACGACTATGTGCTGACACCAGGGCGCTATGTTGGCGCTGCTGATATTGAAGATGATGGTGTGTCCTTTGAGGAGAAGATGGCAGAATTGACCCAGACCCTTTACCGGCAGATGGAAGAGTCGGAAAAGCTCGATGCGGTGATTCGGGAGAATTTGGAGGTGTTGGGTTATGGGGAGTGATCGTAAAGAACCCCTTAATCAGTTTATTACCTTGCAAAGAGGTTTCGATCTTCCTGCCGGCGACCGGAAAGACGGAGTTGTTCCAGTTGTTGCGGCAACAGGCGTTGCCGGCTATCACAATGACAACAAGGTAAAAGCACCGGGTGTAGTTATTGGCCGAAGTGGCAGTATTGGCGGAGGGCAATACATTACAGAAGATTTTTGGCCTCTCAATACCACATTATGGGTCAAAGATTTTAAGGGTCACGATCCGAGGTATGTTTACTATCTGCTTAGGAATATAGACTTTTCTATCTTTAATGTTGGGAGTGGGGTTCCAACACTCAATAGAAATCATCTGAGTGGTGTTTTTGTACCTATTATTGGCAAAAAAAACGAAAAATCCATCGCCCACATCCTCGGCTCCCTCGACGACAAAATCGAACTAAACCGCCAGATGAACGCCACGCTGGAGGCGATGGCGCAGGCACTGTTCAAGAGCTGGTTTGTCGATTTTGATCCGGTGATCGACAACGCCCTGGCCGCCGGCAACCCCATCCCCGAACCCCTGCACTCCCGAGCCGAAACCCGCAAGGCTCTGGGTGACAAGCGCAAGCCTCTGCCCGAAGCGATTCAAAAGCAGTTCCCCAGTGGTTTTGTCTGCAGCGAGGAGATGGGGTGGATTCCGGAGGGGTGGGAAGTAAGCACAGTTGGAGAGCAAGTAGAAAATACTGGCGGTGGAACCCCGAGCACGAAAGAGGCAGAATATTGGGAAGGCGGCATTCACGCTTTTTGTACACCGAAAGACATGTCGTCGCTGAGTTCATTAGTGTTAATGGATACGGAGAGGCATCTTACTGATGCAGGTGTAAGCAAAATCTCTTCTGGGCAGCTTCCTCCTGGCACTGTTTTGATGTCTTCGCGTGCACCCATTGGTTATTTGGCCATAAGCGACATTCCTGTGTCTGTTAATCAAGGCATCATTGCAATGCTTCCGAATTCCAAATATGGACCAATTTTTCTGCTTTGTTGGACTCTTTTCAATATGGGTCAAATTGAGGATAGAGCAAATGGCAGTACCTTCCTTGAGATAAGCAAAAAGAATTTTAGACCAATCCCTTTTTTGGTACCTGGTGTTGAGCTCCTGAATACTTTCAATCATAAGTCACAAGCCATCTACGACAAGTTGCTTTTGCTAACCGAGGGGACTGCGAGCTTAAAAAAGATCCGCGACACCCTCCTCCCGAAACTCCTCTCCGGCCAACTCCGCATCCCCGATGCCGAAAAACTCGTGGCAGATGCCGTATGATACGTTTGCACTGCACCAAAAAACTGTTGGCCAAATTGCCCCTCTATGACGATGGCCGGTTACGCAGCCGCGAGAGCCGTCCGCTGGTGGCTCTCAACAACAGAGAAAACCCGCTGAGCGGCTGGCACGCCAATCTGATTCTGCTGCAGCGCCGCCAGTGCGTGTTGTTTGTCCATGACACAACGCGCTTCCCGGTGTTTGCGCCGGCACTGAAAAAGCCCGATTTTGCCGAAATGGACTGGCATTTTCAGGACGTCTTTATGAACACACTGTTAAAGGTCGGCGCTGACGAGCGGCACATGAACGCCGCCGAAAAACTGCTGACACCACTGTTCTGCGACAATGACTGCAACCGTTCGGTACAAGGCACACTCAACCAGATGGCTCAGGATCTTGGCCACACGCTCAATTATGATAACGCTTCGGTAGCAGAACTAGCCCCTTATCGAACCAGCGCCTGGCTGGCTCACCGTCCCTGCACGATGAGAGGGGTTCGCGATTGTATCTGGCCGGATCGTGCCATGCTGGCGTTATTGGAGGGTTGAGATGACAATCACCGAGGATTGTCCATAATTATCTCAGGATGAAGGGGGCTTGATGCTGGAAGCAATACCAGAGTGGGTAGAACCACAGGGAAAACCTAATAGAGGGTTGGATCTGACAGGGCTTCGCTTGCCCGTTGATGCGATTAGTACCTACCAGTTGATTGGTATTACAACAGCTACGCCGAGGATCCGCTTCCTCTCGTTTCGAGCATGGATAATCAAGGCGTTCAGTGAATCCGAACTGTCGAACAGCAATGAAGCCTTTGCTGGTTTTGCAACGCGTGTCGAAACTGCGATCATCTTTGCTATCCTCCTCAATAACCGTGATCTTCCATATCTCCCCGGTGTAACCAAAGCCTTGGAGACCATTGACGAAGGGTCAGATCTGATTGCCCTAGAAAAGCTAGTTGATAACCTAGGTTACGAAACCTATGCCGGGACCAGCTACAATCTGCTTCTCGGTTATGCCAATGATAATGGAGCTCCGGGCTTGACTCAAGAACGCGGCGTTCCGCTTGCCGATGTTTTCCAGGGCTTGATCAATCAGACCGCCTTCTTCAAGACCCTCAAAGCCGATCCAACTCTCGATGCCGTGTCTAGGCAAGATCTGACAGAGCTTGGGCAGGCAATCAATTTGGAAGAGATCAGCGCGGCGGAGCGTGCCTGTCTATTATCAGCATTGATACCGCTAGAACCAGCTGAAAAGTGGCTGGACCGCGAGACCCGACGCATAGGCACATACGCCCTCATGCTTGAACTCGCCAAGCGGCATCAGCGCCTACCAAACGAGGAGGACCTGTTCGAAGTGGCTCTGATGCCAGAAACAGTGCTGCCAGAACAACTGTTCCCCGCACTCGATGGCTATCTCTGCTACCGGATTCGCGATGCTCTCGCGGTTGCACATGAGGCCATGCTGGGGCTGGTGTGTAGAGAGCTTGGTGGGCATGAAGGTTCGATTCACCACGACAGGGTCATTCATGCCGTCGCCAGCGATACTGTGAGTGATCTCGCGCTCAGAAAGCTGAGTCTAATGACGGATGATGAAACAGTTAGTACGATTCATTTCCGGACCTTGGCTGAGCGTGTTGAGTCTCAGCTTTTAAATCAACAAACCGAACGTGGCCTGGTTCGCTGGCAAGGTGAACTTGATGAAAACGTCCTGATCAAAACCATCCTGCAGGATAGTACCTCCTCAGCTGGGTTGACTCCGGTTGTGTGGCTTTTATGCCGTCATCGTGTCGCGATAGAAGACCTGGATGCCTTTCCCCATTTGGAGATGCTCCTGCAAGCCGGTTCTGCAAGGGTCGGTTTGCGTGAGGTGGTTTTCCCGCAACTCGAAACTTGGATGACCACCAACCTGTTGTTGATTGATGTCATAGCATGGCTGCTCCAGCGCACTGTGGACCAGCACTTGAGGATTGCCTGGTCACGCATGTTTGCGGATATGAACAAGGATGTTGCTATCCTGCTGTGCGATGGAGATCTATGGCAGCATCGCGGAAAAAAATATGGTGGAGGCCGAATGGACTCGAGGATTCCGGATGCCATAGGCTGGCTTGAACAGTTGCAACTTCTCGACACATCAGGATTGACCCAAAAAGGGGAAGAGGTCTTAACGCATGGGTATGAGGTTCTGATGCGGCATAGAGGTCGAGTATGAACCCACGTTTTTTCTGCCGCGAATACCGCTATCCCAGAGTGCTGGCGCTGACCTATTCCTTCGACCCGCTGTTCTTCGAGCGTATCATCCTGAGGGACCTTGGCTATGGTGGCAGCACCGACATCACGATCGTCGGTGATCGCAACGAACTGCAAGAGGCAGTTAGCCGTTATGCCGGACAGTTTAACTTTCTGGGTAAGAGCTACCTCCTCTCCCCAGCAGAAACCAGAGGAGCCTTTCACCCAAAGCTGCTCCTGCGGATGAGCAACAAGGGCGCACGATTAATGTTTGGCTCAGGGAACCTGACCTTTGGCGGCTGGGGTGGTAACCATGAACTGGCCTGTCAATTAACGCTTGAGGCGAATCAACCAGGCTCTGCAGCTGTTGTGAACCATGTCTTGGACCATGTGGCGCCATATCTGGATTCTGATGCCGGCAAAAACTGTCTGGCTCGCCTGAGGGACTTCCCTTGGCTGGCGGTAGCCGATGAGACTACGCCTAACATCTTGATTACTACACCTGACGAGCCATTAGCCGACCAGTTGCAACGCCGTTGGGCTGGGCGCCGTTTCGATCGGATGATGGTTCTGACAGGTTCAACAGACGAACGCGGGGCCTTCATTACCTGGTGTCATAAGCAGTTTGGCGTTGAAGAATGTGTTGTCGCGGTCTCCCCTGAGAACGCATCCTTTATCAAAGATGATGTCGATAAATGCCCGGTGAAAGTGTCGCTCGCGCCTTTTAATGGGAGCCAGATGCTTCACGCCAAATTTTATTGGTTCGACGGACCTGATGGTCCCGCTGCGGTCGTCGGCTCGGCTAACTGTTCAAGTGCTGCCTGGCTAAGATCTCCCGTTCATGGTGGGAATGTCGAAATTGTTCAGGTTCACGACACAGCCAACGCTCAAGACTTTGCCGCAATATTATCGACCTTTCCTGAAAATAGGGTTGCGGTAGAAAAATCACGTTCACTTGAAAGCGCAACGGAAGAGGAGGTTGCACCGGCTTATTACGTGAAAGCTATGCACCTTTATCGAAACCAGGGCTTTGTTGACGTGGTTCTCAGCAAACCTCTCCCCGAAATGGCCAGTGCTAACCTGATTGGTCCGATGGGGATTGAAATAGAGCTGCTCCCTGGCGACAACGGAGTGTTGTCTGGGCAAGCACCAGAGACAATAGATTGGCCGGCAACAACTTGTCTGGCTAAGGTAAAAATTATCTCTGACGGAGAGATTTTTGAAACACCACTCCACTGGCTCGACGATATGGATGCAATTACTCAAGCCGCCCATATTAAACCTCCTTCTGAGCCGTTCAAAAATCTGCCCCGTTCCGGGACCTCTTCTGAACACGACAAGGTAATTTCCGATTTGGCGATGATCTCCGCCTCCATCTTTACCGATAACGCAGCTTATCTGGACCCCCCGAAACGACGGACGTCGGATAAGCCGACTAAGGAAGAGAGCGTTCATGGTCCAGTAAAGCCCGAAGACCTGGTTAAAAGCCTTAATGACCTGGAAGCCAAGGGAAGCGACCGCCCAGGGGGGGCAGGAAGCGGGATGTACCTTTCAATGACCGGGGTGATGCGTGCCCTCTTTGAAGAAGTTGAGGCTTCACCAGAACCACTCAGTGGTGAGGGTACGACTAGTAACCCAGAAAATCCTGAAGGAGAGCCTGACACTCCTGACACAGATGGTAGTAACACGAATCCCCCAGAGCCAAAACCTCGCGATTTGCCTGCAGACCGGCATAAAAAGAAACTGCGGGAAGACCTCGACAAATTCTTCGACAAATTCTCTTCTGAAAAGTTCGCAAACGAATGTACCGCCAGCAAACTGGTGCAGGCCGCAGCCTACCCCCTTTCAGTCTCTCTTTTGGGAGAACGCGGAGGCTGGCTTGACCAGGATGAATCCAGGGCCATTGCCACGCGTGTCGTCGATATTTTACTGAACCGAAAACTGGTTGGAAATACTGAGCGTGGCCTTTTAGAAGAAGTCTATAAACGCTATCAGGAAAATGAGAAGGAAGATATTTTTAACCAGGTTATTGGAGATGGGACATTGTGGGTCGTCCTGCTTGCCGTCATGGCACAAATATCATGGGAGCAGGATCTTCAGAAGTTTGAACGGGCGATTAACCTGTATCGCGTCTACAGTTGCGACATGATGCGAGCTGATACATCTTTGGGAAAGCTTACAACTCTGGTGACAAGACTCGACGTTGAAAGGGCACAAGATCTAATCGGAAGCGATGCTCCACAGATTGCTGAAGCTGTTGCTACCATCGAAAGTTTACTGCTGGAGCACAAAGAAACTCTTCTTAAAGAACAGTCAGGGCAGGCTCATCTTGTTGGTGACCACATTTGGAATCCCAACGCGGGATGGGGGATCGTAAAGTGTGTTGATGGCTCAGCCAAAAATATGGATGCTTATCTTCATCTAAGGGGTGAGACAAAGACTGTAGCGAAAAGCTTTGTAACTATTCAGCACCTCTCAAACCACACATTTGGATTGGGGGCGGATAGCAACTATTGAGGCAGCATAAATTGAGGTGACTTGCCCTCAAACAA
>CAZKQY010000270.1:0-3098 GCA_964555005.1 uncultured Syntrophotalea sp.
GGCTACCGCCACTTCATGCTTAAGGAGATCTACGAGCAACCTCGGGCTATTGTTGACACCGTAGCCGGGCGGGTTAAGAACGGTCATAGCGACGTCTACCTTGAGGGGTTGCAGCTCGATGATGAACAATTGCGCCAGTTCGACCGTCTGTATATTGTGGCCTGCGGCACCTCCTGGCATGCCGGCCTGATCGGCAAGTTTCTTATTGAAAAACTGGCCCGGGTTCCTGTTGATGTCGATATCGCCAGTGAGTTTCGCTATCGCGATCCCCTGGTTACGGATCGCACTCTGACCATCCTTATCAGTCAGAGTGGTGAAACCGCTGATACCTTGGCGGCTTTGCGCGAGGCGCGGGGCAAGGGCGGTAAGGCCCTGGCCATCTGCAACGTGGTCGAATCGTCCATCGCCCGGGAGAGCGACGGAGTTATCTATACCCATGCCGGGCCGGAGATCGGGGTCGCCTCGACCAAAGCTTTTACCACCCAGTTGGTGGCTCTTTATTTGCTCGCTTTACGCCTCGGTCGGGCCCGCGGGACCCTTGATGCCGAGCGCTGTATCGAGTTGACCGATGCCTTGTTGACCCTGCCGCGCAAGATCGAAGAAGTCCTGGAGCTCGATGAACAGATCGAGGCCATTGCCAAGACCTTCATGAACGCCAGCGATTTTCTTTATATGGGCCGAGGCAACCAGTATCCCATTGCTCTGGAGGGGGCGCTTAAGCTTAAAGAGATCTCCTACATTCATGCCGAAGGTTACCCGGCCGGCGAAATGAAGCACGGCCCCATCGCTCTCATTGACGAGCAGCTGCCGGTGGTTTTCCTTTGTCCCCATAACGCCACGCTGGAAAAGGTCGTATCCAATCTCGAAGAGGTGCGGGCTCGGGACGGTCGGATCATCGCCGTGGTCACCGAAGGTCAGGAGGGGCTTATCGGTGAGGTTGATGCTCTGATTGCCGTACCGGATATCATCGACGAGCTGGCCCCGGTGCTCATGTCGATCCCCATGCAGCTGCTGGCCTACCATGTGGCGGTATTCAAGGGTACCGACGTCGATCAGCCGCGCAACCTGGCCAAGAGCGTAACCGTGGAGTAGTTTGACGCGCGCGCAAAAACTCTGCAGAGTCAGCGGGGTGCTGAAAAGCATATCGGCAACAATAAGAGCCTTCAGGTCGCTATGACTTGGAGGCTCTTGTTTTGCCCGCCGGTTTTCGGAGGCGTTGATAGAGGGTTGCATACTCATAAATTCGGCGAGTTTTTATGCCATAAATCTGGCCGGACTTGACAGAACTTCTGAGATCGCTAAACTTTTTAATTTGATGACGTGGGGTCGTTTATCGACAATTAGTTTTTAATCTCAAGGAGAACGCAGCATGGCGCTTCATCCATTGGCAGGATACCCGGCACCGAAATCGATCCTTTCTAATATCCCCAGGCTGGTGAGCGATTACTATACCCGGACTCCCGATCTGAATGACGAAACTAATCTGGTTTCTTTCGGCACTTCGGGTCACCGCGGGGCTTCGGCTAAAGGCAGTTTTAACGAGGCTCACATTCTGGCCATCGTGCAGGCGATCTGCGACTACCGCAAAAATGCAGGAGTTGACGGGCCCCTTTTTTTGGGGATGGATACCCACGCCCTTTCCGAAGCCGCCCACGCCACCGCTCTGGAAGTATTAGCGGCCAACGGGGTCGAGGTGCGCATCGCCAAGGATTTTGAATACACCCCCACACCGGTCATCTCGCACGCCATTCTCACTCACAATCGGGGCCGGCAGAAACAGCTCGCCGACGGGATTGTCATCACCCCTTCCCACAACCCTCCCGATAACGGTGGTATCAAATACAACCCGACCAATGGCGGCCCGGCCGATACCGACGTTACCTCGGCGATCGCAGATCAAGCTAACAGTTACCTGCGCCAAGATTTGAAAGGGGTCAATCACTTCCCTTATGGCCGGGCGCTGGCCGCACCGACAACGGTGTCCTACGATTACATCTCTCCTTACGTTGACGACCTAAGAAATGTTATCGATATGCAAGCGATCAAAAAAGCTGGTCTGCGTATGGCTGCCGATGCCCTGGGAGGTTCCGGTCTCGGGTTTTGGAAACCCATTGCAAAAAAGTACGGCCTCGATATCGAACTGATCAACGGCTACCCCGACCCCACCTTTAGCTTCATGTGCGTCGATAAGGACGGCAAGATCCGCATGGACTGCTCCTCCGCCAGTGCCATGGCAGGCCTGATCAAGCTCAAGGACCAATACGACATCGCCTTCGGCAGCGACCCTGACTTCGACCGTCACGGTATCGTCACCCCCTCGGCCGGATTGATGAATCCCAACCACTATCTGGCCGTGGCCATCAATTACCTCTTCAGCCATCGCCCCGGCTGGGGCAAGGACGCCGCAGTGGGTAAGACCCTGGTTTCCTCTTCGATGATCGATCGGGTGGCGGCCGACTTGGGTCGCATTCTTTTGGAGGTCCCGGGGGGATTCAAATGGTTCGTCGACGGCCTGGCCGACGGTTCTTACGGCTTCGGCGGTGAAGAAAGTGCCGGAGCCTCCTTTCTGCGCAAGGACGGCACCGTGTGGTCTACGGACAAGGATGGAATCATCCTTTCCCTGCTGGCGGCCGAGATCACCGCCGTGACCGGTCGCGATCCGGCCCGGCACTATCAGGATTTGGTGAAGAAGTTTGGCAATCCCGTTTACGCCCGTATCGACGCCGAAGCCACCCCCGCTCAGAAGGCCGTTCTCGGCCAACTTTCACCCGAGCAGATTTGCGCCGATATCCTGGCCGGCGAACTGATTATCGCCAAGCTGACCAACGCTCCCGGCAACGGTGCCTTAATCGGCGGTCTTAAGGTCACCACCGAAAACGGTTGGTTCGCTGCCCGCCCTTCGGGCACCGAGGATATCTACAAAATTTATGCCGAGTCCTTCAAGGGCGAGGAGCATCTCAAACAGATTCAGGCTCAGGCCAAAGCGATCGTCAGCGAGGCGTTTAAGGCTGCGGGAGTTTAGTCTGTCTCGTTAGAGAATCGGGCGGTGTTTAGAAGCTGGTCAATGGCGACCACCCTATGGCGGCGCAGCAGCAATG
>CAZKQY010000271.1:0-3367 GCA_964555005.1 uncultured Syntrophotalea sp.
GGCCCTGCCGACCTGCCAGCCCAAGGCCACCGAGCACATCGAGCAGATCGTCCAAATTGTCGAGCGCCTGATTAAGAATGGTTTGGCCTACGAGTCGGCCGGTGACGTCTACTACGCGGTGGAAAAGTTCCCCGGCTATCTGAAACTGAGCAAGCGCAATATGGACGATATGCGCGCCGGGGCACGCATCGCTCCCGGCGAGCAGAAGCGCAACCCCATGGACTTTGCCCTGTGGAAGGCCGCCAAGCCCGGCGAACCCTCCTGGGAGTCGCCCTGGGGACCGGGCCGGCCCGGCTGGCATATCGAGTGTTCGGCCATGAGCATGAAGTATCTCGGCGAGTCTTTCGATATCCACGGCGGCGGCAAGGACCTGGTCTTTCCCCACCACGAAAACGAAATAGCTCAGAGTGAAGGGGCGTCTGGCAAGCCTTTTGTTAAATACTGGCTGCATAATGGTTTCGTCAACGTCAATAAAGAGAAGATGAGCAAGTCGCTGGGTAATTTTTTCACCATTCGCGATATTTTGCAAAGCTACGATCCGGAGGTGGTGCGCTTTTTTATCCTCACCGCCCACTACCGTTCGCCCATCGATTTTTCTGACCAGAACCTGCAGGATGCATTGGCCGGACTGAGCCGTTTTTACGAGGCTCTGCAGGTCGCGGCCGAGGCTGTGGCCGATCTGCCCGTGAGCGAGGCCGTCAGCGAAGAGGGCGCGGCTTTAGAGGCCAGGTTTCGCGAAGCCATGGACGACGATTTCAATTCCGCCCAGGCCATCGGCTATCTGTTTGAGGGGGTGCGTGCCATGAACCGCCTCTGCGCCACCAAGAAGTTTCGCAAAAAGGCCGACCTGGTGGCGGCGGTGCAGGATCTGCAACGGACCGTTATCCGCCTCGGCGGGGTTCTCGGTCTGTTCGGTTCCGAACCGGGCGTCTGGCTGGATAAGCAGAAGTTTGCCGCTCTGGCCGGACTCGATATTAGCGCTGAAGAGATCGAACAGTTTATCGCCGAGCGTAATCAGGCCCGCAAGGATAAGGATTTTTCCCGTTCCGATGCGATTCGTGATGAACTCGAGGTCAAGGGGATTGTGTTGCTCGATTCGGCCCAGGGGACGAGTTGGAAGATTAAATAGGTGGTCTTTGGGCCATGGTGGAAATAGAGGGGGGTTGCTCGTAGGGGCGACCCCTTTTTAGTTCAAATATTTAACAAAGACCTGCCGGTACTGCACAGGTTCTACGGAAAACGCGGAAATATATTGAAAATATAGTTGTTCGGAAGTAGATTAATGGGAGAATTAGGAAATAAATACGGTCCTGTCAAGGATTATGTGTAAGCAGCCCGTTCTTCAGAAAGGATCTTCATAGCATGTCACTAAAAGCTTGGACACAAGTCTTCACGATGCTATTGATAATGATCATGTTTGCTTTGGTCGATATTTATGCGGAAAAGGAAATTCTTTTCCCCGAAATATCCGCTCTTGCCCTCGGATTCTGGATTATGGAGAAACCCGCTTGGGGCGGTTCCAATTTCGCCATATGGGCCTCTCCGACCTTGGCCGCCCTTACCGGAGTCCTGCTCCTGCGGTATGTACCCCTTTCGCCCGTATATCTCATTGCCTGCTCATTTATCCTTGTGGTTTTGCAGCTAAAGCTGTTGCGCTCAACCGTTTATCCCTCCATTTCCGCAGCGATCTTGGCGATCATTACCCATACCACCAGCTGGCTGTATCCGTTTTCCGTTTGTCTGCTGATGGCCGTTATCGTATTGGGCAAGGTTTCTCTGGAAACCTTCAGGCATAAACGAGATCCGTTGGTTTCTGCCTTGAAACAAGAGCAGCAAAAAAACAAACAGGACGTGCTCCCCGAGTTGCTCTATTGGGGAAAACTTTTCGTAGGCGTCCTGGCTATCACCTTAGTCGCCTTGCGATCCGATTATCTGTTCATGATTGCACCACCGCTGATCGTGGCCTTCGTCGAACTGTCCAGACCTCATCAAGTATTACGCCGGAAACCCGTAAAGGTCCTGCTGTTAATCGCCCTCTCGGCGGTTTTGGGAGTGATGTGGCTGCATGTGGTCACTACGGTCTTTCACGGACCCTTCTGGCTTTTCTCCGGCTTGTCCCTTGGGTCCGTTTTTTTGCTCTACAATGGCCTGCAGATCTCCTTTCCGCCGGCTGCAGCCTTGGCCTTATTGCCGGCTCTTGTGCCCGCCGAAAAACTTTTTATGTACCCCCTGCATGTTCTGATTGGATGTACAATCTTTATCTTCATGGGGATCTTCTGCTTTAAGGGAGCGGAGCAAAAACAATCTATTGCTTTGGCTTCTAGTGAACTCCTGTTTGCCGAAAACGAAGAGTTGGAAACAGGGGAGACAATCCCTTTGCCTGAGTAAGTTGGCAAAAAATATCATCCTCGGAAAAGGAGGGTGTTTTTAGCAGGTTCAACGAACCACAAACCCGCCCAAAAACTGCTTCAGGTGCTTTGGGCGGGTTCGTGGTTCGTTCTCAGGATTCTCAGTGTTGGCATCATCGATTAGCTGATCCCCCACTGGTTGCTACGCTTGTTCCGGCCAATCTTTTCGCTGCGGTTCAGTATCGTACAGGAGTGAGATGATCGGGGCGCAGCCGATGGTGTTTATGGGGGTGCGGGTCCTTTCCGCCGGCCATAGGGCTTATGCCTTTCTGCACCGGTTGTGAGTAAGGGAGTTTCGATGGCCAACGATTGGAATAAGGTTTGGCAGGAACGAAGACAAGAACCTCTTCATTTTGATCCCTGGTTGCAGCGGGTGCTGCCCTTGTTGCCAGCGGGCAGGGTCCTCGATATCGCCTGCGGTCGTGGCCGCAATGCTCTGTCGCTGGCTGAACGGGGGTATGTGGTCACCGCTCTTGACGTTTCGTCCCAGGGGTTGAACCAATTGAGCGACGAGGCGCGGCGGCGCGGCTTAACCATCATCACTCTGCAGCAGGATCTGGAACAGACCCCTCAGTTGCCGCAGGCAGCTTTCGATGTGGTGCTGCAATTTTTTTATCTGCAACGCTCCCTGATTGACGCCGTGCGTAACGCGGTACGGCCCGGTGGAGTGGTGGTGGCTCGTACCTTCAGCCGGGCCGGCAATTTTAGCGGTGGGCCGGGGAATTCCGATTATGTTTTGCAGGTGGGCGAGTTATTGACCCTGTTCAAGGGGTGGGAAATTCTGCTTCATGAAGAGGGTCTCGATGAGGCCGGGCGTGGCGGTGGTTTGGCCGGGATCGTGGCACGCAAGCCCCGATTTGAGACCGGGCGAGATGTATTGTGTGCCTGATTCTGTTGGCCTGGGGCCAGCATCCGGACTATCCGTTGGTGCTGGCTGCCAATCGCGACGAATATTATCG
>CAZKQY010000272.1:0-2905 GCA_964555005.1 uncultured Syntrophotalea sp.
GGGACCGATGGCGCCCTTGGCAATTGTTGCGATGGCCGCCGGCTCCGGTTTTGACGTCGTTGTACTATCCGGGTTTTCTCCTTTGAGCAGGAAAAAAGCCGCGCCGCCGCCGCCGAGCAGAACCACTACTGCGGCGATAATTATTATCAGCATTTTTTTCGACGATTTTTTTTCCGGACCGGGTTCGGCGCCGGTTTCCTTGTCAGCCATTGTATGGGTTACTCCTGGTTAGAAAGGTAATTGGTCGTTAGCATCGATCAAATACGGAAGTTGTTCTTTGTAGTGGCCAAGACTCTCCAGCACAAACTCGACGCGGCGGTTTAACAGGCGTTGTTCCTTGCTGGTATTGGGAACCACGGGGTGCTGATCTCCGTAGCCTACGGCCGCCATACGTTCCAGAGGAATAATATTTTCGCTGGCGAAAAATTTAAGCGTACTGACCGCTCTCTGTACGGACAAGTCCCAGTTTGAGAACTGTGGATTGGCGGAGGGTAGATCGTCGGTATGTCCCTCAATACGCATGTTCAGGGGCAGGGGCCTGATTAAAGTGGCAATTTTTCGCAAGATCGGATAGGCCGCTGGTTTTAAAACCGTTGATCCGGAGTCGAACAAAATAGATTCTTTAACCCGTAACACCACGGCGCCACGGTCCTTGACCAGATCGATGTCTTTATCGATACGAAGTCGGGTGAGGACAGTGTTGATCTTTTGATAAAGGCGGCTCGTGTAATCGTCATCCATCGGCGCAAAGCTGATGACTTGTGGTTTGGTTATATCGGTTTTATGGATACTGCCGGACAAACCGAAGGCTCCTTTTAAAGAACCAAGGGCATCGTGAAATTTCACTTTGTCCATGTTGGCCATGGACAACAGCAACACGAAAAAGGTCAACAACAGGGTAACCAGGTCGCTGTAGGTGACCAACCATGCAGGAGCTCCTCCGCCTTCGTCTTTGTTTTTCTTGCGAGCCATAGCGACCTAGCCTCTCTTGTTGAAATTTGACTGGCGCTCTTTGGGGGCGACAAAGGCATGGAGTTTTTGTTCGATAACCCGCGGGTTTTCCCCTTCAAGAATCGACTTCATGCCCTCGGCGATCAGGGTCTTGTCAAGAATCTCAGCGGCCGAGCGATGCTTGAGTTTGCCCGCCAGGGGCATGCACAGAACGTTGGCAATAACCGCTCCGTAGAAGGTGGTTAACAGGGCGACCGCCATAGCGGGGCCGATACTGGAAGGGTCACTCATGGTCTGCAGCATCTGCACCAGACCGATCAGGGTGCCGATCATGCCCATGGCCGGTGCGGTCGCTCCGACTGCCAGCAGAATGCTGGCGCCTTTGCCATGGCGTTCTTCGATATATTCGATTTCCCGATCGAGCATTTCCTTGAGGTTGGTCGGTTCTTGTCCATCGACGGCCATCTGCAGGCCTTTGATGAAAAAGGGGTCGTCCACCTCTGCGAGCACCGATTGCAGGGATAAGACCCCTTCTTTACGGGCTTTGCCGGCAAAGCGAATCAGTTGTTCAATGCGGCTGGCGCTCGATGAGTTTTGAGTCTTGAAGGTCTTTTTAATGACCGCTATGGTGCCGATAATGTCGCTGAAAGGGTAGTTGACCAAGGTAACCCCGACGGTTCCGCCAAACACGATAATCAGTGACGGGGTGTTGACAAACAGCATGATGCTGCCACCTTGCATAATGGCCATTATCATCAGGCCGAAGGCGGCAACGATACCGATTATGGTCGAGAGATCCATGGATATATAACCTTTTGCAAAACAAGTTGGGGGGTGTTTTTGTTGGGGTGCAGTGGTCCTTGCGGCTATGCTTTTACAAGGAGTGTGCCAGTTGCAGGTAAACCGGTGGGATTGCCGGGAAGGATTGGCAAAACTGGTTCTAAATCAAGGGGTTGGTTTTGTTTTTCAGGTCAATAAGCTGACATTGACAAAAAAACCGCCCCTGCTGACAGGGGCGGTTCAAAGCTTCGGTCATAAAATTGACAGGGTTTTTTAGCGCTTGAGGTTGATCAGTTCGCCGAGCATTTCGTCAGTTGTGGTGATAACTCGGGAGTTGGCCTGAAAACCACGCTGAGTGGTGATCATCTTGACAAATTCCGCAGCCAGGTCAACGGTTGACTGTTCCAGGGCGTTGGTAAAAAGGCTGCCTAGCTCAAGACCCGGTACGCCGGTGCGGGGCGGTCCCGCAGCTTCGGAAGCGGAAAAGAGATTTTGGCCCTGTTTGACCAGGCCACCGAAGTTGGCAAACTTGGCCAGTACGATTTGGGATACTTTGATCTGTTCACCGTTGGAATAGTTGGCAGTTACGGTACCGGACTCGTCGATGCTTATTTTCATCAGGTTGCCGGCACCGTAGCCGTCTTGATCCTGGGAAAGAACCTGCGACTCATTAGCGTACTGGGTGGTGTCGAGGGCGAGGTCAACATTCTGCACGGTGGTGCCGCCGCCCCAGTTCAAGCCGCTGATGGTGATGCTGCCGCCGCCGGTCTGCACACCGCTGGTATCATAGGTCAGCGGATTGGCACCGGCACTGGCGACGGTGAGGTTGTTTTCGTCGACGATGTTGTAATCCCAGGTGTTGTCGGCCGTTTTGCTGAAATAAGTAGTCAGCATGTGGGTGTTGCCGAGAGAATCGTAGACTGTGGTCGAAGAGGCGTAGTTGTAGGTGTCCGGGTCGGTGATGACGAAGGCGCCGGTGGCGACGGTGGAGTTGGCATCAAGGTTGGTTGACAGGGTCATGTTGGCGGTCATATTGGCGGGGATAGCCGAGTTGCCGTTGATCTGTATATCGCTGGCATTGCCGGCTGTCGGATTGCCGTCTTCGTCAAACTCTATGCCCTGTACCCGGAAACCCTCGGGATTGACCAGAAAGCCGTCGCCGTCGTAGCGGAAG
>CAZKQY010000273.1:0-3899 GCA_964555005.1 uncultured Syntrophotalea sp.
CGAGGGGGGAACACCACCACCGACCCATATCCTACGGAGTAAAATCGGCGCCCTCTATGGCAACTATACTCCGGGACAGCCCGCGGCCGCCGTCCTGGAAATTCAGTTTGTTCTCATCGCCGACCGGGATATCAATCCGCATACCCTGTTTAACAAGACCTACCGGCGCAGCATTCCCCTGGTCGACCACTCGCCCGAGACTCTGCTGCGGGGCTGGAACCTCGCCCTGAGAGAAATTTTAACGGAATTTGAAGGAGATCTTAAAAACATCCTCTATCCGCTGGAATCCGCAGACCATAAACCCCTTATTCAGCAATCATCGGCCCCTTTGCCCCTCGATCTTTGTTTGCCGTCCCCACCGGAAATAGCCGAGGGTGACGCGGTGCTTTTCCCCCAGGGAGAACTGTTCAAGGCACCCCTGGCCAATCCCAAAGAACCCCGATTTCACCTCACCTGGCTGAATCTCAACCTGGATACCGGTACCTACAACACCGCCTCCGTCGGCTTTGGCGAGAGTTTTGGCCTGGCCCGCTGGACAGGTCCCCGCCCAACGGATGAATGGCAGTTGGGTTTGAGCGGTGCGGTCTTCTCCCAATTCAATCTGGATTCCGAGTCGATGGATCTGATCAATGCCGACTACATTATCGGGCTGCCATTCAGCTATCGAAACGGCCCTTGGTCGGCCCGAGCCCGGCTCTATCATCAGTCTTCCCATCTGGGCGATGAATTTTTGCTTTTTCCTCAGGACTTCGGCCCGGTGGAGCGCATTAACATCAGCTTCGAGACTGCGGAACTTCTCGCCGCCTGGGAATGGCAGGGCCTGCGTGTCAGCGGCGGTCCATCTTATATCATCCACAGCGATACCCCCCTCAAGCGCCATAGCGTGCAGGGCAGTCTAGACTATATCAGTCCCCCTCTTCCCGGCGTACCGGGCAGCCTGTTCGGCAGTTTGTTCGCTAACTCGTGGGAAGAAAACGACTGGGATATCAGCCTGAATTTGAAGGCCGGGCTCAACCTGAAAAGTCCTTATGCCAGCAAACGCACCCTGCAGTTTTTTGCCGAATATTTCAACGGCCATCTGCCCTTCGGCCAGTTTTATCAGACAACCGCCGAATACTTTGGCGTCGGAATCAGCCTCGGTCTGTAGAGGCTACGCCAAAGGCCGCGTGTTCGAGGCCCACTCTCCCGTCATTATTTCCCCTAACGGTGTGCTGCCAAGAAGCCGGGACAAGAACCGCAAAGCAGTGGCTGGTAATAACCGATCCTGGCGGGTCTACGTCCCCAGTAGTACGGCCAGCCAGCGGGTATCGTCACGACTGTCGAGAGCAATCTTGGCGGTCATGGTCAGGGGCACCGACAGCAGCATTCCCACCGGACCGAGCAGCCAGCCCCAAAACAGCAGGGAAAGAAAGACCACCAAAGTCGAAAGACCGAGACCCCGGCCGAGAAATCTCGGCGCGAGCAAATTACCCATCAGCAGATTGATAATCACATAGCCGCCCGCTACCAGTAATGCCCGCAGCGGCCCGAATTGCACCAGGGTCAGCAGTACCGCCGGCAGGCCGGCAATAACCGAGCCGATGTTAGGTACAAAGTTAAGGGCAAAGGCCAAAAGCCCCCAGAGCAGGGGCAGGTCGACACCGAGAGTGGCAACCAAGATAGTGACGAGAACGCCGGTAGCGAGACTGACCAGAGTCTTGATAAGCATATAATGTTTAACGTTGCTGATGAAAAAATCAAAGGGCTCCAAAGAGGAATCGCTCCCCAGAATCGCGCGCAACTTGACTGGAAAGCTGGACGCCTCAAGAAGCATGAAGATAACGGTCATCAAAACCAGAAAACCATTGGTCACCACATTTCCCAGCGCATTGAGCAGGGTAGCAACCAACTTCATCGCAGCTGCGGGATCCAGCAACTCGGTCACAGCGGTCGTAGAGACATGGAGACCAAATTTCTGCAGCCAGTCCACGGTTACAATGGTCAATTCGCGCAATTTGATTTCATAGTCCGGCAGACTGCCACTGAAATCCCGCACCGAGGTACCGATTAATCCCGCCATCAGCAAACCGAACAGCAGCACCACCAGAATAACCATCACCAGCGCCAGCCAAGTCGGTAGCCCTTTACGTTGCAACCAGGTCATCGGAGAAGTGCTGATAATGGCGATAAAGGCCGCCAGCAGAAAGGGCACCAGAATAGCCTTGGCCGCCTGCAGCCCGGCCAGAACCAGCACCAGGGATGCCAGGGTGACAAGAATCTGCGCCACGCCCATTTGACGATTGTTCATAACCGATCCACTTCCGAATAAAATCGAGAAAAACTAAGAAAAACCATCGAACAGAGGCGCACGTATCCGTCCGTCTCTTAATAAGTCCATCCTGAACCAAATGAATCTTAATTGTTTTATCAACAACCTGCAACCAACAACAACCTACCGCCGACTATAGACAACATGGCGAAATGGCCCATGATCTTTTTCGCTAACCAACTGCCACTTCTCTGCTTGAAAGGTCGGAAAATAAGTATCTCCGGAATAAATCCCCTTGATCCAGGAGATATGCATCAGGTCGGCTAAGGGCAACGCGGCTCGATAGATGCCGAACCCGCCGGCAAAAAATATCTTATCGCCATAACTTTCTGCCAACAGCAGGGCGCTTGCCAAATCCGGACAGATCTCAATTCCCTGAGTAACTGGTAAATGACGACTGACGACGATGTTGCGTCGATTCGGCAGAGGTCGGCCGACAGAAGCAAAAGTATGGCGCCCCATGATCAGGGTATGACCGCTGGTCAATTCTCGAAATAGACGCAACTCTTCGGGGATCTGCCAGGGGATACGTCCGGTAGAACCGATCAGAAACTGCTCGGTCATGGCGACAATAATAATTTTTTCGGATTTAGTCATCATCGATAGCTAAGGCCCAGATAATGCTCTCAATTATTAAATTTATTACAAGTAAGAATAGCATGTCAGTTGACCTACGGCCAGTTTTACGGCTAAATCATCATATGCGGATAGTTAGTGTCCATTCGGAAACTATGGATGGACACAGGCCTTTCGAGTTTTAAAGGGCCGCATGACATTTTTTTTACAAACCTTTTACTTTCTGATGACCATTGAATCGCATTGACATGCTCTACTTGTCACAGATAGTCAAACTCTTATCGCCACCCCAAAAAAGGAGCATGTCATGCGAAGAAAATTCTGGTCTCTGTTACTTATAGTTTTGCTTCTCGGCCTGGCCGGCTTAGCCCAAGCCGCCCCGCTGGTAAACTGTCAGGTGGAACTCGACCGCCGGGTTTTGCTGGCCGGTCCAACCCAGACAACCGTCATCAAAATCGCCCTCGATGCGCCGCTGATGCCCCTTACCGATGAGCGGTCGCCAGTAAACCTGGCTCTGGTTCTCGATCGCTCAGGCTCTATGAGTGGCAGTAAAATCGCCAAGGCCCGTGAAGCCGCTATCGAAGCCCTGCACCGTTTGGGAGCAAACGACTTGTTTGCCCTGGTTGCCTATGATCATGAGGTCAAAACCCTGGTGTCAGCCCAGCGGATTAAATATAGCGAGGGCATCGAAGCGCAAATCCGCCAGATTCAGCCAGGGGGTAATACCGCTCTGTTCGGCGCCGTCAGCCAGGGCGCAGCGGAAGTGCGCAAACATAGCGACTCCAATTACGTTCATAGAGTGGTGCTGCTTTCTGACGGGATAGCCAACGTTGGCCCAAGCAACCCAGCGGATCTGGCCCGCCTTGGGGCGGCGCTTCTCAAAGAAGGTATTTCAGTCACTACTGTGGGGGTCGGTACCGACTTCAACGAAGACCTCATGACCCAACTTGCTGAACGCAGCGACGGCAACCACTATTTCGTCGAATCGAGTCAGGACCTTCCGCGTATCTTCGCC
>CAZKQY010000274.1:0-5977 GCA_964555005.1 uncultured Syntrophotalea sp.
TTCAAGATGTACACCGCCCAGGGCTACCGCCCCTGGGACATCAACCGCCTGCCCATCCTGGCCGATTTCTACGCCGAATGCAGCCGGCTGCGCATCCCCATTCTCAACCACTGCACGCCCAAAGGCGCGGCCACCGTCGAGCAGGAGCTCTATTACGATTTCAGCCATCCCAACGACAGAGAAGAAGAGCTCTTGCAGAAAAAGGAGGTCAGGCAAAAAATCACAGCGAAATATCCGCAACTTGGCTTACAGAAAAACCAATGTTTTCCTCCGGACCACGACCAGGAGATAAAAAGGACCTATTTTCAGGAGCATTTCGTCTCTCCCGACACTTGGAACAAAGTATTGAAAAGCACCGTGCAGGGGCGGCCCTTGCGCGATCTGCATCTGTGCCTGGCGCACTTCGGCGGTCCCACCGATCAGGGGCGCGAATGGAGCAAACAGATCATCGAGATGATGAAGACATATCAGAATTTCTACGCCGACATCTCCTCATCCTTTGCCAGCGGTACGTTCCGCGATCACTTCAGAAAGATCATGGTGGACAAAGAGACTTTCGAAATTGTCCGGGATCGGGTGCTGTTCGGTACCGACTGGTACATGACGCTGCTGTACACCGCGCCCTTCCACGGCATGAATTACTGGGATTATTGCACGGAGACCAAGACCTTCCTCGACAAAATCGATCCCGGACTCTGGCCGAGGTTCACCATGCACAATCCGTATCGGTTTTATAGGTTGGATGAGCAGGTGCCGCGGATTGCGGAGAGTATTATTGTGCGAAGGCAGACGGAAGAGATGAGAAAAATATCTCCAAAACCTGAACTTGAAAAAATAAAATTAATTCGAAAAGAAGCTGCCTGGATTCGACAGGCGAATGACGGCTTCGGCATCTAAAGGGGAGGAACCATGAAATCCAGGGAAAAAAAGACATTTATTAAAGAGACATGGCTATCCGTGGCCGTGCTTGTCATTAACACCTTGCTCAGCGCAACAATCTGCTTTGGAGACAATAAAATGGAACCTCTCTACGACATTAAGGAAGCCACTACAATCAGACCTGAGGAGTACGAGGTACGAGGGAGCAACCTTTCTCTGTTCCCTGTTCCCCAAGATAATGCCATCGGCACCAACGATATGGGCAACGCCATCACCCTGTTGTCTTTCCACAATGGTAAACCGAGGGCTAATAAATTTTTCCGAAACGCCGCCCATGATTTCGAAGGCGGTGGCACTTATCTCCCTGTTATTGACGAAAACACCATCGGTTTCGCTCAAAGCCGGCGGTTTTTGCTGTTTGACTTCAAGTCAAAGGATTGCAAGGACTATCGCATCGTGATGTCTTTGGAAAAAACGATTGAAAAAGTTGCTATAGTCGATGCGCAAAAAAAACACTTCATTTTCGAAATCCAAGCGCATAACCCCAAATCGCAAGATCCTTGGGATTACACCGACCACCTGCTGTTGATGGATCTGAGCGGGCCAGAGCCAAAAATGATAAAAGAGATGAATATTGGAAAAGTGACAGTTTGGACAACAGCATTTGGAAAAAACTTTTTGTATGATCTAAAGTCTGAGGAAATGCGTGTTTTAAACATGAATTTCGAGGACAGCAATCATCAATTAGCGGACGTATTAAAACAAAATAAAGACAGGATTGATTTTACGTGGATACAACCCCATTCATGCTTGCCGTTTGCAATACTTTCAGGTGGTGACAAAGGCTCTACATATATAAGCTGGGGAACTGAAAAAGATATAATTATAAACCAACTTTTTAGCGGTGCGACTCAATTTTCATTTTCTCCGGATGGCAAGTGGTTAGTTTTTAAAAAGGAAAACTTCTATGATGGCAGTATTAAAACCTACCTCATGCCCGTATCCGAAAAATACCCCAACTACCTGGGCTCGCCAATTTTGCTGTTTGATAAAGCTTTTGGAGGTGCTGTGCATAATAAATCCGCCTGGACCACCAACCCCATTAGCTTCGTCGGATCACGCATGGATAGGCTCTACCGCTGGGAACTGACCAACGAAGCCCATCCCGAAAGCGACAAGCCCACCTTCCATGACTACATCGTGGAAAAAGATCTGGAAAAACTGACCAGGGAAAAGAAACAGGGGTTGGGTGGAACGACTGAGGTGCCGGGAAGCTGATAAGGGGCCATAGATTTCAAAAACACAAGACCTGGCGTAGCGGCATTGCTGCGGCATTCGATCTTTTAAAACCGAATAGAGAATGGGCAATCATCGTATGAAGATGGAGCCACCAGCCATTCAACTGGCCATGGACGACTGGCGGGATAAATCCTCCATCACCCTCTGCACCTTCGCCGGTCACACCATGCTGCACTTTAACGCCGACGTCGCCGGTCATCGCGTCAATCTGGTCGCCTCCCAGGGGGATCTCGAATGTTATGCCAAAAAAACCATCGCCACCCAATCCGGTGACACTCTTACCGAAACCGTCGGTAACGATCGCAGCCAACAGATCGAAAACCGCCACAGCACCACCACCAATACAAAGGAGATACACCACCAGGCCGCCACAGACGGCGAGATCAGCGCCGGCAACAACATTCAGATGAAAGCCGACAAAAACATCGAACTCACCGCCGGCCAGGACCTGCGCCTTAACATCACCGAATCCACCCGCATCCACGTCCATGAACAGGACGCCATCATCCACATCGACAGCGGCAGCCTCATCATCGAAGCCGACGACGACATCACCATCGAAGGGGATGGCCAGGGCACCATCCTCTTTGAGCAGAACGGCGGCGGCTTTTCCATGGCCCCCAACGGTGACATCACCATCTTCGGCAACGATATCAGCCTCAACGCCGACGAGATCAACTTTTACGGTCCGGTGAATAAAGAGATTACCGAGCCGGATGCGGCGCCAGCACCACCGGAGCTTGCGCCGCTCGCGGCGACGCCGATCATTGAATTGAAATCAGACGGTAAATCCAAACCCGACTTGGTCATCGGTGTGTTCTTCGATGGCACGGGGAACAACATGCATGCCGAGCCTGCGGACCGTCATACCAATGTGGCGAAGCTTTTGCCCTTGTATCAACAGACAAATGCCGTCCGTATTTATATTGAGGGTGTCGGTACCAAGGCTATCTTTGAAAACGACGGGAAGGTTTCTCTGGAAACCTCACTTTTTGGTCTGGGCATGGGTTTGGGAGCTCACGGCGGGGAGGCCCGCCTGAAAGAAGCTCGCGATAGACTATGGGATGCCCTTATAGAGTACCAAAAAGAATATGGGACACCTGACAAGGTTATTTTCGATGTGTTCGGTTTCAGTCGAGGCGCCATGCTGGCCCGGCATTTCGTCAACATGGTGCAGGCCGGGCTCCCGGATCTGACTCAATCAACCAGGGCTGGGCAATCCCGTATTTTTCCGAACTTGCGTGAATCGACAATCACATCCGCGCCTGCGTCGCCCTTTGCTTTAGCTCCAGTGGGACAACAACTGTATCCACGCCTCGAAGCCTCAGTAAGCGTTCGTTTCCTGGGGATCTTCGATTCCGTCGGCTCCTTTTACTGGCCCGGCAACGACAACGAAGGCTTCATCAATGGCAACCTGGCGGAGGGCTCGGCAAGTTTCATCTACCACCCCATCGCCAAGGATGAAATCCGGCACAACTTCCCCTTGACCAGCATCGCACCCGGTCTGTCCGGCGCCGTCGAAGAAACCTTGTTCGGCGTACATTCGGACATAGGCGGCGGGTACGGCTTGGATCCGGAGCGTTTCTTTCTAGGACAGGCGACCTACTACAATTCCAATTTTCCTCTCAACAACCTGGGTATCAACGATACGATCTGGTGCGAAGAGATGCAGCGTAAGGCCCGCGAGACCGGCCAAAAAAGCGGGATTGTCTGCGCGGTGAAATTTTCCGCCAATGCCGCGCAATTCTTTGAACTCCGACCCACCAAACCCGATCTGTCCAAAGTGGCGCTGAAGGCCATGCACGACAAGGCCGTGGCGCAGGGCGTACCTTTTAGACGCATTGGTTCTGCCGATGAGGTGCCGACTTCCTTGGCCCAACTGATCGAGCGCGCCCGATCCGGCGATGCCGAAGCCCTCAAACAATTGGATGACGAATACATCCACACCTCCCACCGCAAGCTGACCGTGCTTGCTCTTCGGGATGCAGTTGGCATGGCTCCAGCCATCGGAGAAGTGCGCAATGTTTTTCCGAACCGCCCGGAACGCGCCATCCTCTTATAACCAACCCACACTTAAGGACGTCAAGAATGCGTGTTATTGATCGTTTCCTGTTTGCAATAGGCCTGCTCGCACTGTTCACCCTTGCAGGCTGCTCCGGTTTTAATTTCCGCCAAGGCACTCCATTTGATCTTGGTTATACCGCTCCTCTGGGCGAACCGGTGTATATCGAACAGGTCCGAATTGACAAATTCTACTCAATTGCGCCGGGGATTCTCGGCATTAATCAAGACTGGCAGAGAGTTGACGGGTTAATCGTCCTTGCTCCTCCGTACCCACCATTCCCCAGCGAAGTTTTCGTGCGCTGGTTCAACTACAAACAGCAACGCTTTTATGAGGCAACGGTGCCATTGAAGGAAGATACTCCCAGGATTTACCGGGATTTACCGAAAATCGGGTATGGCCGGAAGCTGCTGATCATTGGTGTTCTGCCCGATGGGCAAGCGGTAGTCTGGGTCGCCAATGCAAAAGTAGCACGGTTCGGTACCTGGATCGAAGTGGGCCGGGTGCAGGGGCAGCAGGCAGAAAGGGATCCAGATCAGCGTCGCAATACGACCGCTGAAATGCGGGAGCGTGGGGAAATTTGACCCACTACCAACCAAATTTCCCCCTCAACAACCTGGGCATCAACGACCCTATCTGGTGCGACGAGGTACAACGCAAAGCCCGTGAGATCGGCAGACAAAAAGGGATTGTCTGCGCGGTGGAGGTTTTTGCCAATGCCGCGCAATTCTATGAGATTCGGCGAACCAAACCCGATCTATCTAAGGTGGCACTGAAGGCTATGCACGACAAGGCCGTGGCGCAGGGTGTGCCTTTGGAAGAAATCAAAGTCGAGGATAAGATTCCTTTAGCTTTAATTCAAATGATCGAACGTGCTCGCAACGGCGAGGCCGAAGCGCTCAAACAGTTAGATGACAACTATATCCACACCTCGCACCGTAAGCTGGCCGTGCTTGATCTGCAGGATACCTTTGGCATGAACCCTGCGGAAGGCGAAGTGCGTAAAGTTTTTCCGAATCGTCCCAAGATGGCCATCCTCCCGTAGCCGGCCCCCTAGCAGAGGATATCCAGAATGCGTGTTATAAATCGTTTCAGATTTACAGTAGGCCTCCTCGGTCTGTTCACCCTTGCGGGCTGCTCCAGCGTTGGTTTTCGTCAAGGCACACCATTTAACTTGGGTTATACCGCTCCTCTGGGCGAACCGGTGTATATCGAACAGGTCCGAATTGGCAAATTTTACTCAATCCCCCCGGGTATTCTTGGCCTTGGTCTCGGCTGGGAGAGGGTTGGTAAGTTAATCGTCCTCGCTCCGCCATATCCACCGTTCCCACAGGAAATTTTCGTACGCTGGTTTAATTACAAACAACAGCGATTTTATGAAGCGGCGGTGCCTTTGAAGGAAGATACCCTCCAAGTTTATCGGGATTTGTCCGAACCCGAGTATGGTCGACGACTGATCGTCACCGGCGTATTGCCTAACGGACAGGCAGTGGTTTGGGCCGCCAATTCAAAAGTGGCAAGGTTCGGTACCTGGGTCGAGGTGGGGCGGGTGAAAGGGCAGCAGGTAGAGGGGGATGTGGAAAATTATCGGCCCCAGATTGAGTCTATGCGCAGGCGCGGCAGAATATGACAGCAAACCGCACTCACTTTGCCCGATACGGCGGTGTTAGAGGCTGAAGATAATAGATTCCGTCGGCTCCTTTTATTAGCCGGGCGATAACGACGAGTGATTCATCA
>CAZKQY010000275.1:0-3293 GCA_964555005.1 uncultured Syntrophotalea sp.
CTTAAAGAGCTGCGCGGTCCGTTGTCCGGCATGGCCTTGCCCCACTATGTGATCGATAGTCCGGGGGGCCGGGGCAAGATTCCGCTGCTGCCCGAGTCTCTGCTGGAGCTTGGCGACCGGGCACTGTTGCGTACCCCTGGGGGCGAGACTATTGAGTTTCCCAACCAGGAAATATAAGGTCGTTTCAGGAAAAGGATTTTTCGACAGACAAGGACAAGAAGATCTTTTACCTCAATCGAGGGTACCGGTCTTGTTTGCGACCTTTGCGGCGTTGCGGGAGACAGAGACGGCTCTAAGCTCTTGGCCACGCAAAGCACCAAAATAAATCTGTCCCCTTTTGACGGCGGAGGTTCAATATCGCTTCAACCGTCGCTTTGATCTTGCCAGCATTTTCCCGCGCCTGATATTTGCTGGCACCAGGACCTGCCCTTGTACAGAGGCTTGGTTACGACTGGCTGAAGATTAGCGCTAATCAGGAAAGGGGAAGAGTAAGGAGAAGGGGAAGAATAAGGGGAAGAATAAGGGGAAGAATAAGCGGAAGAGATGCTTGGCTCCCCCTTAGCCCTGTAAAGTCACTGCGAAAGCGTGATTGCAAGCTTGACCCTTGTGACAGTTCTTGACTGTTGAAAATTATAAGCGTAGGGTATTATTTAATTTTTTTAAAGTCCTGGAGGGGGCTTCGGATGCTGCAAGAGAGTTTCGCCAGAGATTATTGAAACACATTCTAAACCGCACTATCGGACTGTACCGATGGGCGGTTTTTGTTTTGGGGATAAAAGTAAAGAGTAAAGATTTAACCCCTTTATCATAATTGAATTTCAAAATAAGGAGTATCGTAATGGCATATCGGGTTATTGTCTTTATTGTGGTGTGCCTATATATGCCCTTCGCGCAAGGTTGCTCGACCATGTTTTATAATATTGAGAATGGAGTTGCGATCAAGGAAGGTCCGTTTCCAGAGGGCGTAACCACAGGTAAAGTAAAAATGTTTACTTACAACTCTGGTTCTTTTGTTATTTTTGAGAATGATACGGATTTGTTTGTCAAAAATTACTACAACTCACAAGATCGGCGAAGGTGGGAATTCTTTGGCATTACCAAAAAAATCAGTGATGGTTCGGTCACTTTTGATAAAAGTTTAATCAAAAAGTATAACTTGCGGAAGCTAACGGAAGTTTCCTCAGGTGATGCAAGAGCAATTGCTCGCGGTGAAAAAAAACAAAAGGGGGTTTCAAAGCATAATAAAATCGTTTTCTGGGCGTCATATAGCTACAGTAAGGGCGGTGATCTCATTATAGAGTTCGCTGATTATAGGCCGCTTGTTGACCGGCTCCATAGTTCTATTAAAAAATACGATGGCACAATCGTTTCAATCAAAATGGATGCGAATGTCCGGCAGTTTATTGATAAATCAATCTTTGTTGCAGCGATCAAGAAAGCCGATACCTATGAAAAGCTTGAGACTTTAGGGAAGATTGCAAAGCACCTGGGCTTTACTGCTGTTGATTCGGATTTGCGCCAAAAACATGAATGGCTTGGCTTTAACGCAGAACACCAAGCAGCCCTCGGGTCTTCCCTGGCAGCAAAGAAGGCTTTTATTGAAAAACATAGTCGCCGTACCGCCTCCGGGGATGAATGCTTTGTGGTCACAGCCTCGTCGCTGAATATCCGGAAGCGCCATTATGGCAATGCCGATAATGTCGGTGTATATAGTCAGGGTGACGTGGTGTGCAGGCAGGCTACCTATGATGGTTGGGTGCAGACTGACAAGGGCTGGATCAGTTCCAAGTATTTGAAAAAATGGGGTATCGACGGCTACACTAAAAAGATTAGTGAGATGCAGATAATTGTCGATTCTGAAGATTTTGCCCTTGCCAAAAATGCCAATACGGTGGCGAGTTATGCGGCATATTTAGCCGACCACCCCGCTGGAAAATATGAATCCAAAGCATCTCAACTGCTGGCGGCTCGGTATGTTGATTTTGACACTTTTGAAGGTTTTATGAGCGCCTACAAGATAACCGGCGAAAAAAAACTTCTGGTCGATGCTTACGGCGCAGCAATGAAGGCCAAGCAAGAAGCCCCTGTCTCCCTAGAGTTAGTTGAGTTGTACTTTGCCAAAAGCGTGGAAAAGGTCGGTGATGTGCCGGGGTTTGCTAAATTGTTGGCTCAAATAGATGGGTACGACGATGGTACTGCAATCAATACCCATTTTAGGGATAAAATATATAGACTTCCTGCTTTTGGAAAAAATTTGACGGTAAACAACTTTGCCGACTCTGTAGAGTATAAATATGTTTTAAAGGATGTTCCATTTAAGCTTGAAGGCCGTTCTTCTGACGAGAAATACATTGTCTCTCTTAATCTTAATGGTAAAAAATCTATTGATTTCTTTTTTAATGCAGAATGTAAGATGGATCGCGAAATTTCAAGAAAGGAAAGTTCGAACATCGCTGAGGCCCTATTCGGTGTAAAAAGTGAAGTCAATTATTATGATGTTTATGTGTGCGCTGTTTCGACGAAAGACATTAATTCCATCCAGTCATTTGTAGACAAAATAATGTACAAGGATCAGATCCTTGGTGTCTCCCCAAATTCCAAGTGGGAGGATTTTAGATTTAACGGCAAATCACACAGCATTAGCAATGGCGGCTCGAGCAGTGGAAATTCTGCTGGCATTAAATATAGTTGCAAGTTTTGCTGTGAAGGACAATGGGGGAGTTGTAGAAGTGAAACGTTTAAGGTAAAGACTCCATATTCAAATATTAGCGATGCACAGGACTATGTGAAAGATCAGTATGAGGATATCTGTAAAAAGTATCCCTTCTATGAGGGCGGTGGTGGAACCGCATCCGTTGGTTTTGCTAGCTGTGATTCGTATTAGGTCTCTGTTGCAGGGCCGAAATTTAAGGTGGGTTACAAAGAAAGCTTGATTCGCCATTGCGGGCGGTGACTTGTTGCTATCCCATGCGTTTCAGCCGATATTACCTCGACCTCATCGAGACACCGGGGGTTCCCTCTGGCTCCAGTGTGTCCCCGATACGCGCGAACTGTCCGACCCGACTGCCCTTGCCTATCCTCTCGATGAAGCACGGTTGTCACCGACCCCGGCAGTGGTGCATCGCTATTCCGATCGGGTGCTGCTGGCCGGTGGAGATTGCGCCACCTACTGCCGGTTTTGTACCCGTAAACGTAAATTAGGTTGCTCGTCCATGAAGGTCAGTGAGGCGGAGCTTACAGCAGGGATTGACTATATTGCCGGTCACTCCGAAGTGCGGGATGTGCTTTTGTCC
>CAZKQY010000276.1:0-6102 GCA_964555005.1 uncultured Syntrophotalea sp.
GTGAGGTGATCGTGCTGGAAAAATCCCCGGACCTGCTGCAGGGTACCTACCCCTTTACCATGACCGACGATCCGACCGCCCTGCGGCAATGCGATAAGGTCCTGATCACCGCCACCACGGTGACAAACGATTCGTTGCCCGGCCTGCTGCCCCAGTGCGCTAACGCCAGCTTTGTGGGCATTATGGGACCCACCGCGGGCTGTCTTCCCGATGCTCTTTTTGACCTCGGCATTCACGGGGTGGGATACTCCCGCATAAAAAATCCCGACCTGTTCCTGCAGCGCTTTGAACAGGGTATTAAATGGGGTGATGCCGCCCAAAAGGTGTGGGTCATGGCAAACTAGGATGAAAACAATTAATCGGTGCCAGGAGAAACCAACTCGCCGATAAACAGACTACCATTATGCACAAAAAAGAACGAAGCCAACCCTTCCGCCAGTTCGGCGATACGCTCGGCGTAAGCGCCTTCCTGACCTTCCTCGGGCAACGCCAGGCCTAGCATCACCAGATCAACATCAGCGCTTTCCTCATGAATCATCTCCACCACGCTCATACTCTCGGGCTTGATCCTGACCTCGATCTCTGCAGCAATGCGAATTTCCGGAATCAGCTTAGCCAGAAACCGCTCGGTCTGTTCTTTGGCCATTTGATTGGAGGCGACACTCAAAATACGGATACGAGCATTGCGCCACTCGGTATTACGGGAAAGTAAATAAGCCAGCAACAGCATCAAATCACCGTTACGCTGCAAACCACCCCACCAGACATCGATAGTCCGCCGCTGCCCTTCCCGCAAGGGCAATAAAGGCTCGCCCCGGCCAATGAGCAGCGACTGGTTCAAGCGACTTAAGGGACGAATAACCCGTAAAAAATTGGCCAGCCGTTGCAAATCATCGGGCCAGCCTAGAATCACCGTATTACTTTCGATGCCGGCGATACCGTTGGCCTGAGCCACGTCCATGATGCCCTGCTCGATATTAGCCACTACGTCGACCTCGCCAAAGGCAACGATCCCTGCCTGACGCAACACCCCGTCGATCTGCCGTTCGCGGTGGTGAATATCCAGATCAAGACTTAGCAAATCCCCCACCAATAACTCGCAAACCGTTACCACCCCACGGTTCTGACTGAACCAGGCGCCATAGCGTACCAACGGCAAACGGCGGTCGACATTGCTGACAAAAACCAGAATATGCGGCCGCCAGTTACGGGCAGTCATCGGCCTGTGAGACAAGCGCACCAGCGCCCAACGGATAATCGCCTCATACAAATCGCGGCGCACATCTCCCCAGTTCTCCAGCCGTTCCCGGCGCCGCAGAAACAACCACAGGACGCAGACCACCGTTATTGCCACCAGGCTGGCCCGCAGATCAATGAGTACCATCACTCCGATACAACCAAAGGCGCCAGCAAGACTCAGCCACCAGGGGATCTGTACATCGGGTCGCCAGGAAGGATTGCCGGAGAGTTTTTCCAGGGTCGCCACCAGGTTCACTGTGCCATAGACAGTGAGAAAAAACATAGTGACCACCTCGGCTACGGTATTCAGATCACCCAGAAACACCGCGCCAAGAGCAATGACCAAGGCAACCATTAGTCCGGCGACGGGCTCTGCCCCTCGCCGGCTGCCAGCCAACCTTCGGGGCACCAGGCGATCTATGGCCAGGGCCTGCAAGGTACGAGGCGCTCCCAGAATCGAACCGACGGCCGAAGAGAAAATCGCCCCCCACAACCCCGGCAGCACCAGCCAGGGGCCAAGGAGAGCGATACGGGTCCAGGCCAGAGAATCACTGCGTAAATCCGCAGGATCTCCCCCCAGGCAGAGCAGCACCGGCACCAGCAGATAGACACTAAAGCCAACCAGAGTAGCCAGCACCGTCCCCTTAGGAATAGAACGGCGGGGGTTGGCCAGATCGCCCGACAAACTAAGCCCCGCCATGATACCGGTCACCGCCGGGAAAAAGACCGCAAACACAGCCCAGAAACCGAATTCGCCGGAAGACGTTGAAGACAACAGACGCTCAGTCTGGCCGTGGAACAGACTGCCGGCAGCCAGAGCCAGCAGCGACAACACAATCAACCCCAAAATCGGCACCTGCAGACGCAACGCTCCCTGTGCACCGCGAAAAGCCAGGACGCCAACCAGCAGGATGATAATGAAAGCGGCAGGTTGGACCGGAATCCCCGGCCAGACGAAACGCAAAGATTCGGCCAGACCGTAGGCATACAGGGTTACGGAGAGAGCCTGGGATAAAAACAGCGGAATGCCGATGGCCCCGCCAATCTCCAGGCCCAGACTGCGGGAGATAATAAAATAGGCCCCGCCGACGCCGACCCGGCTGTTGGTGGCCACCGCCGAAAAGCTCAGGGCGGTGATAAAGGTGATGGCATTAGCCAGCAGCACGATGAACAGCGCCTGCCATAGTCCGACATGCCCTACCACCCAGCCGAAGCGCAGGTACATAATGACCCCGAGGATGGTCAAAACCGTCGGGGTAAAAACACCCACAAAAGTGCCGAGCTTGCCACTATGATTCAAACCGGCCGTTTCGTTTGACTGCGCTCAAAAAGCCGGGACCAGGTATTGCGTAAATGGGGGATCATGACATCGCCAGATTAATTGTAAGACTGCACCTAACGCCCGACCACACCGGCCAGTTCCTGTTCGCGAATTTCCACCCGCCGGATCTTGCCGCTGGTGGTTTTCGGCAGCTCCGCCACGAATTCGATGATACGGGGATATTTATAAGGGGCGGTGGCTCCCTTGACATGTCGTTTCAGTTCCTGCTTAAGGGCCTCGCCGGACTCATAGCCCTTGGCCAGCACGATGCTCGCTTTGACTACCTGACCGCGATCCGCATCGAACACCCCGGTGATGGCGCATTCCAGCACCGCCGGGTGTTCGATCAACACGCTTTCTACCTCAAAAGGACCGATACGATAACCACTGCTCTTGATCACGTCGTCAGCCCGGCCAACAAACCAGAAATAGCCGTCCTCGTCACACCAGGCCATATCGCCGGTGCGGTAATAGCCGTCGTACCAGACCTCGGCGGTTTTCGCCGCATCGCGGTAGTAACCGGGAAACAGTCCCAAGGGCCGGCCGCGACGGGTATCGATGACGATCTCCCCTTCTTCGCCCACCGCACAGGGACATCCCTCGCTGTTAAACAGCTCAATATCGTACAAAGGACTAGGCTTGCCCATGGAACCGGGCCGAGGCTCCAGCCAGGGCCAGGTGGCAATGGTCACCACCAGTTCGGTCTGGCCATAGGCCTCCATCAACTTGAGGCCGGTGTATTGCAAAAACCGCTCATAAACCTCGGGGTTGAGAGGTTCGCCGGCAACCGCGCAATATTGCAAGCCGGAGAAATCGTAACTGGACAGATCTTCCTTGATCAAAAAGCGATAGACCGTCGGCGGGGCGCAAAAACTCGTCACCCCGTATTTGGCCGCCATGGCGGCCATATTGGCAGCGTCGAATTTGTCGTAATCATAAACGAACACCGCGCTACCGCAGATCCATTGGCCATAAATCTTACCCCACACCACCTTGGCCCAACCGGTGTCGGCCACGGTATAATGCAGGCCGTCGTCGAGGTTGTTCTGCCAATAGCGAGCGGTCAGAATGTGCCCCAGCGGGTAGATCATGTCATGATGGACCAATTTTGGATATCCGGTAGTACCCGAAGAAAAATAGGCCAGGCAGATGTCGTCGTTAACCGTCGCCTGGCAACCGACCGGGCGCTTGAACTCCGCCGAAGCCTGTTCCAGTTCGGCCCGAAAATCGCCCCAGCCTTCGCGGGCCTCGCCCAGCAACAGTTTATGACGTAAAGTATCGCCGCTCTGTAGCTGACCCTGCTCAATGTACTCCACCAAGCCATCATCCGCGACACTGACAAGCATTGAAATGGAGGCGGCCTCGAGCCGATAAGCAATATCCTTAGCGGTCAGCATGTGTGTGGCCGGAGTGGCAATGGCACCGAGCCTGTGCAGGCCGAGCAGGCAAAACCAGAACTCGTAACGCCCCTTGAGCACCAGCATCACATGATCACCCTTTTGGATGCCGTAACTTTGAAACAGATTGGCAGCCTTGTCACTGTAGTGTTTCAACTCGGCAAAGGTAAAACTCCGCTCGTTGCCGTTATCGTCGCACCAGACCAACGCCCGCTTGTCAGGCTGTTCAGCAGCGTAAACGTCGACCACGTCAAAAGCGAAATTGAAATTTAGCGGGATATTAATCGAGAGGTTATCGCGAAAATCTTCATAGGAATGAAACGTGCTGCGGTTGACGAATCGATCGAGCAAGCAGGCCATCTTTTCCCTCCAGTTTTTTTAAAAATCCTTCAGAACAATATCATCAGCAGAGCAGAACAGCCTAAAGATCAGGGTATTTTTTATTTGCTACCCTGCCCGTGAAAACCTGAACAGCCCCCCCGATACATGGAAGGGCTGTGTGACCCGAGGGGCAGACTCAGCTATAGACGACACTTGCCCTCAGGGGCGCACACGGACAGGGAAGCCAAGGCGACCACCTCTGCCAAAGGGAGAAGAGAGTTGGTGGTTGCCACATAACCGTTGGCATGGATGAAACGGATCTCCGAACGATGGGCCAACACCCGAAAATCGACATCCTTATGATCTTTAAATCGCATCAACTCCCAGCCTTCTCCGCGCACCGATGGTGTGATACAGACCCCGATTCGGGGGTCACTCAAAAATCGCAGATACAGCTCCATCGCCAACTTTGGATTATCTTTAATGTGACTGATAATCGCTTTAAGATGATTCACCTGCACAATGTCCGCTTCCCTTTTTAACCTCTCAAGACGCTTTTTCTTCAGCTCAATCAGTATCAGTAAATCCCGCCCCATTTCTCTCATGAAGCTATAGATCAGGTCATCTTGGCCAAGGGACTCGACCCTGGAAAACAGGGAGAGAATATAGCCATCAATCGGCGAGGAGGAAGCCAGCAGCAGACTGGCATCGACCCCAAAATACTCGGCCGTTTTGTGCAGCCCCTTGACATCCAACATGCTCATAAGAGGATACCAACCATACACCAGTTGAGCATCTTCGTGATAGCCGATATGCTGCATAATCAGATGAAAGGCGCAAGGCAAGGAAGAATCCTGGTGATGGTCGAAATTATTCATTTCCGGATCGTATTGCATGCCTACATCCACCACATAAGTGGCCGGGTCGGCCAGATCCGCGCTGGTCGCATCGCGGCGAAACACCTCTGCCTCATCCAGGGTAGCCAGCAGAATGCTCACAGCCATAAAATCATCGCGGTGGGCGCTTCCGGGATGAACGACAATCTTGTTCATAACCTAAACTTTCCTTCCAAAGGGTCACCCGATCAATAGGCAGACAAAAAAGACCTGCTGCGTTACGAATACTCGCCGGGAGTTCCGAGGACGACTGAAGGTTTTCCCATAAGTATAGAGCCGCAGCGGCTCTTTGCCAGAACTATTTGCCAACGGAAACGGAAAAGGGAAAGGAAAAGGAACCCTAGCGGACGGTCGACAGCGGAACTATTGCCTGCAAAAGAAACCGACGCTCAGCCCAGGCTAGGGCTGGAAAAGGACTGCTCGGCGCTAAATACCGTGACCCGGTTTCTGCCAGCATCCTTTGAGACATACATGGCCCGGTCGGCGCCTGAGATGATCTCGGACAGCACCTGCTCTTGGGACTTGGGGTCGCTACGCTCCAGGATATCACTGACACCAAAGCTGGCGGTCACCGCAATCAGCCCTTTTTCGCTCTGTAGCTCTGCCTCCTCGATCTTGCAGCGCAGCCTTTCGGCTACCCCCCCAGCCGCCAGAGCCGAGGTTTCCGGCAGCAGAACGATGAATTCCTCGCCGCCATAGCGGGCCGATATCTCGGTAATGCGCAGCACCTCCCGGGTGATGCGGGCGATCATCGCCAGCACCTGGTCGCCGCAGCGGTGGCCAAAGTTGTCGTTGACCCGTTTGAAGAAATCGATGTCGAACATCATCACCGACAGGGGCCGCTGATAGCGCAGAGCGCGTCCGACTTCCTCCTCTGCCACCCGATTGAAATGACGCCGATTGAAAAGTCCGGTCAGAGCGTCGGTCA
>CAZKQY010000277.1:0-4190 GCA_964555005.1 uncultured Syntrophotalea sp.
CCGCCATGATATCCGAGATACAGACCAACCCGGCTACCCTCTTCATCGACATAGCTGCGCGACAAATAATCCGTCGGTTTAAGTGCCTTAAGCACCTGATCGTCGAACCGGGATTCGGAGACCATTCGCCAGCCATCCTGCCGCTGCGGTATGTCCACCAAGGGCCGATTAACCGGAACAGCCACATCCCCGTGTAGATGAACGAACAGGGCCGCTGCTATGAGTAAGGCATAGACTACGAAAATCCGATATTTTTTAATCATTGGTTTTAGTCCCGTAAATCGTTATTTGTAACGTGTAATAGGTTCAAACCTGTCATAAACGATATGATGTCAAAATCGGAGCCAAATTGGACGCAGATAAAATCTGATGCTTCGCATACGCTGATTAATCCAAAACCTAAACCCTTTCTTTGGTTTTAGGCCTTATCTGCGTTCATCTGCGTTCATCTGCGTTCATCTGCGTTCATCTGCGTCCCATTAGCCTTTAAACTGCGAATTGGACGCAAATAAAATCTGATGCTTCGCATTCGCTGATTAATCCAAAGCTCTGAAATCTTACCCTCGGTTTTAAGCCTTATCTGCGTCCAACAAATCTAATCTTTTAAAATCTGCATTTTTTTAACAATGCGCCAGTCCCGACCAATAACACCATGGCCATGGCAAACACCGCCATCCCGGCAAACTCGTGAAAAAAACCTTCCGCCGCCGCAGCGCCGTAGTATTGAGCCAAAAATCCGGTGACGATGACCCGCAGCATGTTGGTAAGAATAGCAATGGGAATAGCGGACAAAACCAGCAGCATACGCTTTAAGTTGCTCTTCTGTGAAAAGAAGGCATAAGCCACCCCCAAGGCCAGCAACGACATTAAGGACCTCAAGCCACTACAAGCATCAGCCACCTCCAGAGTCGTCTGAGGGAACATCAAGATATTCCCTTCCCGCCAAACGATAATACCCATGGCTTTGAGCGAAAAAACCGAGACCTTGGTTATGAAAAGTTTTAACGGAAAAGCCATAGCATCATAAACGATATACGGCAGAGGGACCATGAAGAACAGAAAACCGATGGGCAGAGCGAGGATTTTTAATACCTTACGGCCGAACAAAAAAAGCACAATACCGGCCAGCAAAAAGATCAACGAAGAGCGCATGCTAAAATATTCGGTACCGGCGATACCAACCGCCAGCAACACCAGGCTGCCCAATATGACCGGCAGTCCCATAAGACTGGAGCAAACCGGGGTCCTAAGCAGTTCCGGCCATTTTTGATAGAGAAAATAGCCGGCAATCAGGGGCACCAGAAAACCGTGGGAGTAGTTGGGATCATTATTCCAATCACCAACCATATCAGGCACCACCGTTGAGTAGACCACAGCCAACAGCGGCACCAGCAAGGCCAGATACCAAACATCCCTCTTCCAAACATCAGCAACATATTGCATGTGTATCCCCCATAAGACTAAAAAGCCGTAAGCCGTAAGCCGTAATATGTAATGCGTGAAAGGTTTCATCAACCCAGGGACCGCAAGATTTTAAACCTGAATTGAACGCAGATAAAATCTGATGCTTCACATACGCTGATCAATCTAAACCCTGAAATCGTACCCTCGGTTTTAAGCCTTATCTGCGTTCTATAAGCTCAATCCGAATTCAGCCGGTGTTGCCAATACGCGGGCTTGCGTTTCAGATGGGCGACAGCAACCACAATAATTGTATCTCTGGAAATTCCGTAGAAGAGGCCATATGGAAAACGATTAACCAGACAACGCCTGACCTTTCTGTCGACACAAATTTGAAGTTCGGGGAAAGATGCGATGAGACGAAGAGATTGATCTATTTCGTTAAGAAACTCATAACCAAAACCTACAGCCTGCTCCTCGTACCACAAGAAAGCTTCATCAAGTTCAGCCTGAGCCGCTGGCAGAAAAGCGATCTTCATCGGTTGTCGCGATATTTGGCCATTACCGATTCGTAAGGCACCGCCGAAACTTCCCCACGTTCAAAAGCGTTCCACCGAGCTTCCGCCTCTCTAATCCATATCCTCTCGATCTCGGCGTCAGGGTTTATGGTGCCTTTAATCACCAGGTCTATCAACCTGACTCTTTCAGTCGGGGAAAGCTTTTCAATTTCTTGAACTAATTCCTTGGTTGTAGGCATTGCCTAACCTCCTTATTTAAGGCTCTCCCCTATTTCGCGCGATACAAACTTTCTCGCCTCACTACACGGCAAGCTGGAAAGTGGCCCATCCCTTATATCTCTCGTTTTTACCACCCGCTCGCTTCGGTCACTAGAAAACACGGAGAAAATTTTTTAATTCTAAAAGGTCACCTTCGTGGTGAAAAACTTTGGCCCTATCTGCGTTTCATAAGTCTTAAACCCTGTATTGGACGCAGATAAAATCTGATGCTTCGCATACGCTGATCAATCCAAACCCTAAACCCTTTGCTTTAGTTTTAAGCCTCATCTGCGTTCATCTGCGTCCAATTAGCCTTGTTTTCTAACATGGGATCTGCCCCTAACCCCTTATATCATTAAGGGATCTCCACCAGCAAGCCCGCAAACTCCCCCTGCAGCCGAGCAGCCAGGGTCTGCTTGGCCTCGACGTCACCATGTACCAGTCGTACGGTATGCGGGCGATGGCGCATGCGACGAACAAAATTGACCAGGTTCTGCTGATCGGCATGAGCCGAATAACCACCGATGGTGTGAATACGGGCGCGAATCGGATAACGCCGGCCGTCAAATACCACATAGCCGCCCCGCGGTCCGTAAACCTGAATATCCCGCCCGGCCGTGCCTGCCCCCTGGTAACCAACGAATAACACGTCGGTTCGGCGATCGCCGATCAAAGCTTTAAGATAATTGACGATGCGCCCACCGCTGCACATGCCGCTGGCAGCGATCACCACACAGGGGCGAGCGGTTTTCTGCAAATAAGCCACCGCCTGCTGGTGATCGGTGTGGCTGTCGATGGTGGTCAACTGCTCAAAACTCAGAGGATGGCGGCCGGAACGCAGCTTGCGCCGGGCCTCTGCATCCCAATAGGGACGCAACTGACGATAAGCCTCGGTAAAGCGGCTGGCCAACGGCGAATCGACGATAATCTCCAACTCATCCCAGGGCAGACCGGCAGGGGTCTTACGATCCCCCTGACGATGCACGATCTCTTCCAACTCATAAAGCAGTTCCTGAGTGCGGCCGATGGAAAAGGCCGGCACCAGCACCACTCCGCGATCCTGCAACGCTTCCTCGATGAGCTGGCGTAATTTCTGACGACGCTCCCGGCGACCTTCGTGCAATCGGTCACCGTAGGTCGCTTCCAGCACCAACACATCGGCCCGGTAGGGTGAGCGGGGCGCCGGCAATAGCGGCGCGTAGGGGGCGCCCAGATCGCCGGAAAAGATGATGCGTTGCTCAGGCTTCACGTCCATAGTCAAGGGTCCGTTGTCAGCGCCTTTATGCAACTGACCACAGCCAACTAACGACGGACGAACCCTGCATTCCACATAGGCCGAGCCGAGAATATGCCCGGCCGGTTGCAGCTTGATATCGAGCGAAGCAGCGGCATCGGTCTCGATCGGCTGCCAACGCCCATAGGGCAGCGGCACGATCAATTTCTGCAGCCGTTTAAGAAAACTTTCGATCAGGCGACTATCCCGCGTAAAGCCGACCTTAACCGCATCTTCCAGAACCAGCGGCAGCAACAATGCCGACGGCTCCGAACAATAAATCGGCCCCTCAAACCCGGCGGCCAGCAGATAGGGGATGCGCCCCACATGATCGATATGTACATGAGTAACGACCAGGGCCTTGATATGGCCAATGGGAAAATCGATGCTCTGCCGGGAGTCGCTTAGTCCATCAGCCTCGGGAACCGTGGACCTTATTCTCTGAAGTTGCGCCTCATCCCCTTGAAAAAGACCGCAGTCGATAAGAATGCCGCTCTGCTCCGCCAGGCGCAGCTCATGGCACGACCCGGTTACGCCCTGCAGGGCGCCGTGGTGGAGAATTTGAGGATACAGTTTGTTCAAAATGTCACCTCAGCAACTAGCCTGCCGGACCATGAAATACTTGCGCCCCCCCAAAAAACATTTGTAACTATTCAGCAAAAAAGTTCTTGACAGCCTTTTTCTGAAAAATAAGTAAAACAGCAATGCCTCCGATGGTTTTCCAAATGGGCATTGTCACG